>CALNCC010000145.1 GCA_937875275.1 uncultured Dysgonomonas sp.
AACCCGCGACCCCAACCTTGGCAAGGTTGTGCTCTACCAACTGAGCTATTTTCGCATTATATAGCTACTACTTGAGAATATTTAAAGCTATCGCCTTAGCCTGTTTCTCCTTTAGCGAGTGCAAATGTAAAAAAGTTTTTGGTTATAGCAAAAGATGTCGCTGTAAAAATTAACGAATCACTCTAAATTTGCCATTTTCCGAACGTACATGATACGATTTCAGCTTATAATTGCTCGCCTTAGCCGAACCTTCGATAGCGCGTCCGTTTTCCCATAAATTAAATTCAGAGCCACACAATGAGCACTTAGCTGTTCCCTTACTTGTTGGTACAACACGCATGCTCTGCATCACTTCGTTAGGACAACACAGGTCGAAAGCAGCTAAACCACTGATCATATCGGTATCAACACCTGTGCGTATAACAAGCAGACCCGAATAGCCGATAGCTTCGCCGGATAATCGTGGGGCAGTATATACTTTTACTCCCTTTAGTCCACCTATTAACTTTTCATAGACGACCTTATCGGATGCCGGTAGATAGATGCCTATATTGCCAATAGTGGACAGATAATCATCTATTCCGGTGGGATGCAATAAGAGATTTACAGTATAATCCGGTATATTACTCTTTTCCTCTTCATCTCCACACGAGCAAAAAGAAACACAAAGAACAAGCAATAACAGCCGAATATATTTCATGTTTATTTCGTTTTTAACCGATCTGACTACCCGGATTTACCTCTTTCAATGGCTGAACCAATGACAGTCCTCCATCTTTACTTTCGGCTGAAAGAATCATACCTTCCGATACAACCCCTTTTAACTTACGAGGTTCGAGATTAGCTACAAAACAAACCTGTTTGCCTACCAGTTCCTCGGGTTGATAATAAGCTGCAATGCCCGACACTATAGTACGTTGTTTTATACCGTCGTCGATAAGGAGTTGCAGTAACTTATCGGCTTTAGGCACTTTCTTACATTCCAATACAGTACCGACTCGCAGATCAACCTTTGTGAAATCGTCAAATGCTATATTCTCTTTCTGCGGAGCAACTTCAACCTTGATCTCTGCTTGATTACTCTTTTTAGTATCCAACAATTTCTGTACCTGATATTCTATTGCCTCATCTTCTATTTTATCAAACAACAATTCGGTCTCTCCAAGTTCATGAGCTTCCTTAAGCAGGTCGGTACGTCCCAACTGCTCCCATTGAAGATTCTCGATATTTAGAAAACGTCTGATTTTGGCTACACTGAATGGCAGGAACGGCTCGAATGCTATAGCAAGGTTAGCTGTTATCTGTAACGAAAGATTCAATATTGTTTCCACTCTCGCCCGATCCGTCTTTATTATCTTCCACGGCTCAGTGTCGGCAAGATATTTATTTCCGATACGAGCCAAATTCATCGCCTCTTTCAGTGCATCACGGAAACGAAACGTATCAAGGTATCCTTCTACATTTTTTTTCACATTAGCAAATTCTTCTAATGTTGCTTTATCATAATCGTTCAGCTCGTTGAGAGCAGGAACTTTATTATCAAAATATTTTTGAGTAAGAACCAATGCTCTGTTGATAAAATTACCTAATATGGCAACTAATTCATTGTTGTTGCGAGCTTGAAAGTCTTTCCAAGTGAAATCATTATCTTTTGTCTCAGGTGCATTTGCGGTAAGCACATAGCGCAATACATCTTGTTTGTTTGGAAATTCCTTCAAATATTCGTGCAACCATACCGCCCAATTGCGTGAGGTGGAAATTTTATCCCCTTCAAGGTTTAGAAATTCGTTGGCAGGAACATTTTCCGGCAAAATAAACGAACCCTCAGCTTTCAACATCGCAGGAAAAACGATGCAATGAAAAACAATATTATCTTTACCTATAAAATGTAATAGTTTGGTGTCTTCGGCTTTCCACCATTTTTCCCAACTGTCAGGCAATAATTCTTTTGTATTCGAGATGTATCCGATCGGAGCATCAAACCACACATAAAGCACTTTGCCCTTTGCATCGGCAAGAGGAATTGGTACACCCCAGTCAAGATCCCGACTCACAGCTCGAGGCTGCAACCCCATATCCAACCATGATTTGCATTGTCCATAGACATTCGATTTCCACTCTTTATGACCCTCCAATATCCACTGGCGCATCCATGCCTCATGCTTGTCGAGAGGTAGATACCAATGCTTGGTTTCGCGCATAACCGGCGTTGATCCCGATACTGTTGAACGTGGATTCTTCAAGTCTGTCGGACTCAAAGAAGTACCGCATGCCTCACACTGATCGCCGTATGCATTGGGGTTACCGCAGTGTGGACATTCACCCATTATGTAACGATCGGCAAGGAACATAGCTGCTTCTTCGTCATAATACTGTTCGGAAGTTTTTTCCTCAAACTCTCCTTTTTTGTATAATTCGAGAAAAAAGTCTGACGCTGTTTGTTTATGGATATCAGATGTCGTGCGCGAATATATATCGAACGAAATACCTAATTCGGAGAACGACTCTTTGATCAGGTTATGGTATTTATCAACTATATCCTGTGGTGTTACACCTTCTTTTTTTGCTCTTATAGTAATAGGCACTCCATGCTCATCCGAACCACCGATGAATAAAACATCTTCACCTTTCAATCGTAAATAACGAACATATATATCTGCCGGTACATATACCCCCGCAAGATGACCAATATGTACAGGTCCATTAGCATAGGGCAAAGCAGAGGTAACAAGAGTGCGGTTAAATTTCTTAGCCATTTTCTATACAGAATTTTTATTTGTGCACAAAGATAGAAACTTACCGATAAATAAACATGAGAAAAGCAAGGTTTATTATCGGTCTACATTCAAAATGTCAATAAGGAGAGAAACTAAATAAAAGTTGAGCTTTCTTTGTCTCACTCGCTCTATCTTGCCCGATCGACAATCATTTTAATAAATATTTTATACACATAGAAAATTAACTTGAATATAGGTAACAAAAAGCGGATCAGAACTCACGCCCTGATCCGCCATATTCTAATAGTATCTTTACTTAAGACAATGCTGCGATTGCAGAGCCAATCAAGTTTGCATTCTCCATCTTGTCGAGGTGTACATATACATCACTCAATCCAAGATCTTCAAGTAGTTCTTGCAATTCTTTCATTACAACATCTTTGTAGTCTTTACCTTTTCTGTGTTCGCTCCAAAACAGGCTTCCCTCAGCGATCAGGCGAACTTTCTTGATAGATGGGTCATGTTTAACCAGAACAGCAACCAAACCTGCAATAGAAGCAGCAACCAATTGAGCCGAACGTTCGTATATCCATCCTGCAACATTCACATACTTCTCTTTGTGAATATCAGGATAGTTCATAATACTTGTCAATTTCTGAGCGTCAAATCTCGCTTCAAATTCGTCTCCTGGGAATACTGCTTTGAGTATTTCTCCAAGGTACATTCCCGAAACAGCTTTTTCGAAACGTTGTGCACCTTTACTGTCTGAACGGGCATCAACATAATCATCAATAGCTGTAAGATATGGTGGACGGAAGTTCCCTGACTCAAGGTTGATTGGAACCAATCCAGTACCTTTATATTTTGGATTTAGTTTTTTAATTTTTTCAGGTTTGATGAATGTAGCCATGTTAGTTCCTGTTCCTACAATAAGACCAATGTATGCGTCATAATCAGTCTCAGTAAGTCCGGCAAACAAACTTGCAACAGTATCATTTATCACCTTAATATCAGTGAATTTCGATTTATTATTCTTATTAAGATATTCAACTAATGGTTTCCCTACCGGTTGTCCCACCATTTCTTTGATATCAACACCCTTTGTCCAACGTAACAGTTTTGCATCTCCATCCAACATCGATTCTGCAGGATACGAGAAACAATAACCGATAGGCATGTCTTTATCTCGTTTGATTTCTGCGATAGGATCTCCTTGTTCTTTGAATAAATCTGCTTGACTGAATTTCGGCGTTTTCATTACCGACAAATCCTTTTTCCATCCGTTTTCGGGATGAATAGTTGGCTTTCCGTTCTCAAAATTAACAACAGCAACACGATAGTTTGTGCCACCCAAGTCGAGTACAGTTGCGCTCCCGTTTATGCTATCTGTTTTTGGAGCGATATAGGTAGGAATACATTGTATCTCTGTATTATCCTTTGATAGGCCTATTTCTACTTTCTCCTGAAGAGCATTTGCAATATCCTTTAATTGCTTAGGTTTTAACTGAAAGATGTTTTTCTTCATGGGTATTATTCAGAATTTATTAATAAATGATTAAGTTTATTTATATTGATTCGTAAAGATAAAAATCTATTATGAAAAAGAGCATTTTAAATGAGACAAAATAACTATTTTTAGCATATTAAAATATGATGATATATTTAACTCTATATTTTCGTTTTTTAGAGCATAAAAAAAGCGACTCAAATTGTATGAATCGCTTTCATTATGTCATGTTATCTTACTCGGCTTCTTCTTGTTCTTCGGTTGGCACGATAAGTTTATACCCTTTCCCATGTATATTTATAATTTCTATGCTTGGTTCGGGTTTCAGCAATTTACGTAGCTTCGTGATATATACATCCATGCTGCGGGCATTGAAGTAGTTATCATCTACCCATATTTGTTTCAATGCATGATTTCTTTCAAGAATATCATTTGCATGGGCACACAATAGAGCCAGTAGTTCCGATTCTTTCGTTGTCAACTTAGTGTTGGTATCACCGATCGTAAGAATTTGTTTCTGAGTATCAAATTCCATGTTACCGAAATGGTAAACTTGCTGCTCTTTCGTTTTCTTACCTTTCATCCGACGGAATATAGCTTCGATACGAAGCACAAGCTCTTCCATGCTGAATGGTTTGGTTATATAATCATCTGCACCGGCTTTGAATCCTTCAAGAATATCTTCTTTCATATTCTTTGCCGTCAAGAATATGATAGGTATATCTGAATTTATAACTCTGATTTCTTTTACCAATGTAATGCCATCCTTCTTGGGCATCATTACATCCATGATACACAGGTCATATTTTTCCTTCACAAAACCTTTATAACCAACTTCTCCATCGGTATATAAATCTGTTTCATAACCTTTTGCTTGGAGGTATTCTCTCAACAGCATGCCAAGATTTTCGTCATCCTCACAAAGAAATAATTTCATTTTTTCTTCCATAACCGTATCCTTTGTTTATTAATTTATATTACAATCTTCTCAAAAAATGATCAAGAAACTTAATCAAGATCTTTATTATTGCTCAAAGGCAGGCATATAATAAATTTGGTGCCTTTTCCTAAATCACTGTCTGCTTTTATTGTACCTTTATGATCGTCTATAATTTTTTTCACGTATGCAAGTCCCAATCCAAATCCTTTAACATCGTGTCGGTTGCCCGTAGACACACGATAGAAACGATCGAATATTTTCTTCACAAATTCTTTCTTTATCCCAATTCCATTATCTTCTATCGAGATAAATATTTTATTCCCGTTGTTCCAAGTCCTAATCATCAATTCCAAATCCCGATCTTCGTTTCGATATTTCAAGGCATTATCTAACAGATTAAACAATACGTTCGTAAAATGCATTTTATCGGCACTGACTATCGATTCGGTCGCTTGCAAATCTATGTCAAGGTTACCGCCGAATTTAGATACCTTGATTTGAAATGTATTGGCAACATGTGCTATTATGTCGTTTACTTCAAGATCTTTAAACTTGAGTGTACCCTTTTGTCTTTCAAACAAAGACATCTGCAATACTTTTTCGACCTGAAAACTGAGCTGTTCCGCTTCATCCCGAATCACTCCTGATATGTGCTTAAACACATCGGGTGATTTCGTTATCGCCGGATCTTTCAGCATCTGAGCGGCCAACGATATTGTAGATACAGGAGTTTTCAGTTCATGCGTCATGTTATTCATAAAATCATTCTTCATTTCAGATAAACGCTTTTGTCTGAATATGATGTAAATGGTGATAATAAAAGTAACCAACAGCGTCAGAGTAAATAATATGGACGGGATAAAGTTTCCGAAGTCTGTCATTAAAAACTCTTTCTTGTTCGGAAAATAAATTTTCAAAAATACATCATCTCTAAAATTCTGTCCAAATAACGCTTGAGAATAAATTTTATTTTCCCCTACTTTTATATTTATCGACTCCCAAATCGGCTTATCGTTTATGTCTACGATCTCATAATCGAAGTTATAGCCCAACCCATTCTGTCGCAAAGCGTTTTTTATCAGATCGATAAGAGTCAAACGATCTATGTTCTCTATTTTCTCTTTAGCTGTCATCGAGTTTGTTTCGCTTATCATTTGCTCAACCACCTCATACAACTTATCTTTTTCGTATGCCCACTTTATGATGTCTTGCTTACGCCTATCCGAAAAACTTTTAGTTATCGGGTTTGTATTTTGTTTCTTATTCGGAGACTGAAATGCCGGAACAATCGGTTGTTTAGCAATAGTCGTATTCTTAGCCGTTATCTCAAGATTCAACAAATCTGTTTCGTCTAACGCCGATATTTGATATTTCGATCTCGTTTCGGTAGTAGTATAGGCTATGATTGATTGCTCATAATTTTTCCGCTCTTGTTCTTTTGCGTATTCACTAAAAAGCATCTGTCGGGTTTGGGCAAGTTCTATGTCGTTTGCCACCTGAGCCAAACTCCTTTTTACTCCCTCGTCGAACTGAGCATTCCGTTCTGTTATCGAATCCTTGAACGAATTTATCTGAAGGTATAATAAACCAAAGAACGCAATTGCCATGATGGTGGCTAATATCAAAATTGTAGACTTTTTCATTTGGTTTGTTCTTCAAATATCTAAATACATTGGCATTTGTATGTATGCTTTACAACTTATATATTTTACCCACCGATTATTTAACAATCGAAGATAGTATATTGTTTAACATTTATAACTGTAAACCTAAAATAAAAGATGCGAAACACCAAAAATGTTAATTATTTTTTATTGTAATAATATAAATTTAATACTGATTCCGAAATTTGTATTCGTTGTCGGATACCCTGATGACGTTATCAATGGCTGATTCATCACTTGGTCAAGAAATGCCGCGAATGTCATATACTCGCTGATCGCATAGTCTGCAGACAACCCTAATGTTACAATTGTGGTTCCGGCGGTTGCCTGTGTGTAGTTTTCTTCGATTTTGCGTATCAATGTTGGTCTTTGAGTATATGAGAAATTTGCTTTCAGATTAAGATCATTATTGAATTTTTTCGCACTTCGTGAGGTAAGACCGAGTATACGGTTAAACTCGTTGATACGATAACCGAACCTTATATCCCATTCGTTTCGCAGTACTTCTATGACTTGATATGATGCCATATTCAATGTAAGATCACGCCCCTTGATATATTTGATTTCGACAGTCATATTGTTGTTGAACGTAGTTTCGACGCCGAACAACGGATTGAATAACTCATCGATTGAAACTGCCGATATATTGTATGGAGAAGACGGGACAGGGCTACCGTTAAGAACATTGCGAATGAATCCGAGATCGTCGCCCGCATCTACCCAATTCGAATATGAATCATAGCCGTTGACTCTATACAGGCTCGAATAGCGATGGGAAAGTCTTATTACTTTAAAATGTTTTTTTAATGCATCTATTGTTGTCAATCCGTCATAACTGATATTCCAGTTGGGCAATATAGCCAATAGGGTAGGGAATGGCGATAACTTATTGCTGTTTGCATCTTTTCCTGTATATGCTGCAAGAAATGCAGGAATCAGTACATCAGGCGAGTTCTGATCCACTCCGTTTACTGATGATGAATAAGGTTGCCCTACAAGATGTGCATTCTCTGACATAAACCCATTGTTTGGGTAGACTGTATTTTGGTATTTCTGTTCGAGACGATTTTTGATAATCGCTCTGTTATCCAAGAACTTTTGGAATGCTTGAGAATAATAGTTATTGTCTGCTTTGCTCGATTTCAGAGCCGAAGACAGCGAGATTGTTGTCATAGAGAAGCTTCCCCCGCGAGAGACCGGGCTACCATCATACATATACTGTATTTCATATCGCTTGTTTACCTCTCTGTTAGCATTGAGGTCTATTGTCAGATTCTTGATAGGTTCAATTTGCGTTCTGAACTCGAATGTTTCGGTATTGTTATATATTGCCGGCGATACGTTGAGTGTATCCATAATCAACCAGTTTCGATCGAGGGCACTATTTACATAATCTACACCGCCATCCAAGCCAAATGCAAAACCTAAGCCGGGAACCATTCCATAGGCAGAGTTGCCTTGTCCGAAAACATCACCTATACCCGGTCTGAAGCCGGCAATGTATGTGTCTTGTCTTTTGCTGTAATTGAAATCGATACTTCTTATCGACATCAATCCCCGAATTGAATATTCAGCCATGTCTTGCCAAATATTGTTTTCTCCTGCTATTTTCTCTTGAATACTTAATTGTACTACTGCCGAATCTTTATTTGTAATAAGAATCGAATTTTCGTCAAGTTTCTTGTATTTAACATTATATGTGCGTCCATCGCTCTTGGCGCTGATCTCAATGTTTTTTGTGCCAAGCCCGTGAGCCAATACTGTTGAGGAATCTGATGCTAATGTTACTTCCTGTGTGAAACGTTTTCTCTTAGCTCGTTGAGCCTCTTGCGCCCGTCTTTGACGGGTTGTACTGTTTTGCCCTCTTTGGTCGAATCTGTCATTTATTTTTTTCAGATATCCGAATTTGTTATACAAGTTTCTGAGATCAAAACTATTGCGTGTTTCGAATGCAAGGGTATTGCTGATTGTATTACCTAAATCGAGACTGTCTACCTGTGCTCCTCGATCCCACTGATATCCGCTTGTATAATTCAATGACGAAGCTCTAACCCAATCCATAGCCGGAATGTTTTTAAACGGAATCTGATAGGTTATGGTTGCTGCTTGTCGGTACGAATATGGGTCGCCCAAATTGCGAATACTTCTTTGCACCGAGTCTTTCCATATTTCGTAATCGTCTCTGTTGAGCTTTTTGTTTACCTGCAAATAGGGTTCTTGTATCTCGGCTTTTGTTCCCGATTGGAATGACGTTTTCAGATTGTTGGTAATATCCCAGTTGATATTAAAATCTCTATCCCAAAAGAACGATTGATTCCACGACAAAAACTGATTGGTTGTATTTGCCCCTCCGGCAGAATAGGAGTTCAGATCACGCATCATGCTTTCCGAATATTGTCGGTACATATTCGAATTGAAACCAATATTATTAGGCAAGAAATTGATGCCGATGGATTTGGCGAATTTGGCACTCCCTTTATTGTTTTTCGTTTCGCTGAATGGTTGCCATGTCGGCAATGCCGGAGAGTAGGAGTAATTCATCGTAGCTCTGTAATCTTTGTTCACATCGTATACCGTTGTCGGATTGTTGGTTTCCGACTTGTTGAAGGCATATCCGAATGTAAAGTTTGCCGGATCGTAAGGCATCGGATTTTTACTTTTTATATTCAATTTCACATTAGAAAGACTAATGCTTTGAGTAGAAACCTTCTCTTGTGCAATACTCTTTATTGAATCTTTTTCAGCTTTGGTCTGCACGATACCCAGTGATTCGTCCAATTTTATGTCAGTATCGAAAGGATCGTATTCCGGTGTTATTGTTTGTTTCGATTGTGAATAATATACAGGGATAGATAACTTTGCTTCTTTGGGAACGAAACGACCGGCATCAACACTGACGCTGACATTATACGATTCAAAATCATCACTTCGTCTTTCCAGCAAACTTTGATCTATTGCCCCAAATCCAGCTGTTTCTTTCCTTCCCGCGAATGTTATTGATCCAACGTCAGATAATGCGACATGTGCATTCGCCTGTGCTGCCCAACCTCCATTTTCGTCAAAATCGGTCAACCGTAATTCGTTAATCCATATTTCTGTCGATCTTGTTTCTCTCGAATTGTTGCGAACCCCTATCATTATCACGTTCACTTCGCCAAGTGTAGGGTTGCCAATTACACTTATCTTATTATTAGGTCTCTCTGGGTCGTATGCTGAATATGCTTGAGTATACGAAACCGTAGAATTTAGTTTTCGTTTTTCTTCATTTCTCTTCAGTTTCAGATTTTTCAGTAACTCTAAAGAAAAATCAAACATATTGTCATTCGGCCATACGATGTTCCTATCGCTCGGATTATTGGTATTATACGTTCCCGCAGGAGTTATCGTTAAAGGTATTTCGTATTCATAGTAGTTGTTCTTGTAGTCTGTTCCGATGCGCAT
Source organism: uncultured Dysgonomonas sp. (assembly GCA_937875275.1). GTDB lineage: Bacteria > Bacteroidota > Bacteroidia > Bacteroidales > Dysgonomonadaceae > Dysgonomonas. The sequence continues at coordinate 10,270 of CALNCC010000145.1, forward strand.
AAACACCGAGAGTTCTTTATTGGCTACTTGCGGCTCATTTATCAAAGACTCGGCATGTGTGTACAATTGCATCCTTTTATATCTTCTCAGGTCGTATGATACATTCTTATACACGGCACGAGCATCTTGCGGATCGAGATTGTTAACTTTAATTGCTAACGACTGCTCGTTTTCCTGCACCATCTGCATCTGATCGGGATCGATTATACGATTAGTACCCGGAGGCAATACATAGCTTACAGGCTTGCGCTCACTGTTTTCTTCTATGTTGACAGTCGTCATGCTGATGTTGCCTTGTCCCGAAGGAGATTCGTTGACATTCAGTGTTTGCTGATATGTTCTCCAATCGCCTCTCACCAATTGCAATGTACCGAAACGCAGGAATGTAGTCTGCTTAAATCCGGATAAATACATACGCATAAAACGAATACTCTTGAAATTAGATATCCGTCCTACTTTTTTGTCATACTGATGCACCGGGATTTTGAATTGATACCAAGTAACTTCGTTATCCTCTTCCTTTCCGTTACGTAATGGCACTATCACTTTCCTGCTGTCTACAATATAGTTTTCCCCGACAACCATGTTTTCGGGTCTCAGTTTGACAGCATATTCGTAATACGATTCATTTTCGTTCATCGTATTGTCTTGATCTATATCTTCAACATCGGGAGTTGTGCGGGCTGCCGAAGAATAGCTTTCCGAAGAATTTTCCGTTGCTACCGAGTTCCCTTCCGTTCCGTTGAAAAATTTATATCTATCGAGAATCGGAGCTTTTATCTGATCATAGTAATTTCCTCTGTAATAACGATAAGTATCCTTAGCCGGATCGTTGAACGGAGAAAACGGATCTTGTTGTTGTTCAGATAATGCCGTAGAACTTAATTTGGATGTTAGCTCGTCCAGATATTTTCGGTATGTATCCACATTCGGAGACTCTAATTCCTCTTGTGTGCTCAATCCATTGAGCCCGACATCCTGTTTCTGACGGCTTTGTGTTCCCTGACTATCATCGAAAGCGTATACCGTCGATTGGCGTTTAGGGACTTTCCCCCAAACTGTATATTCAATAGCATCAGGATCGTCATTGATAGGCAGACCGTTTTCGTAGAACTTTTTCCCATCCTTCAGCACATCTTCCGATATTTCACCTAAATTGAAATAAAGCTCTCCTCCGGTATTGGCTACCGTCTCCTTATCGTTATACACAAACGGGTCCATCAGCCAGAATTCGATATACTCTACATTGGTTGCCTCAAAGTCTCTCACATCCATTTTGCGAGTTATTCCTCCCCAACGTTTCTCCGGATTCAAGAGATCGCCATCCGTATTTATATTTGTAGCATCGAGATTGTATGGTCCTCTCTCGTTAGGGTAATAAGAGAGATTGAGTACAGACATTGTTCCCGATTCGTTGTGTGCTATATCTCTGTTAGGATAAAGTTCCCATAAATAGACTTCTCTGACAAAATGATTGGATAGTTGATCTTCATCGTTTTTGATATGGGAAGGTGTGGTAGACGAATTTTTGCGGGTAAATAATCTGTCTATCATAAACCATGACAGCATCGCTCTATTTTTACCATAATCGATATTATTACTCAATTTCGATTCGTCGAACGACGATGGGGTAGATGCCAATGTCCACGCATAAGGATTTTTGATGTCTATCGATGATTGAGAATTTTCAAAATCGTCTAAATAAGAGTACCCTCCTGTATATTCGTTCTGGTAATGACCGGCAATCATTTTTGCAAATTCACCACTAAGATTTATTTGCGATGCCTGAGAAGCATCGACAAAAGGAAGTGCGTCTATCATGTCAGTCAACCATTGCGACTGAGTGCGATATGCAAAGTTGAATCCCCAAAGGGTATTCTTCACAGCCTCTGTGCCAATCTCGGGTTTGGTTAATAATGGCTTTTCGTAATAGTGCATGACCGTTGTACCGAGTGTAAAATTCTTTGAGAAATCGTAACTCATATTCATTCCCAGCAGCGTCTTTCGCTGCAAACTCATGCTGCGATCTTCCATCGACACTTGTATCGAGGCATTAGAGTCGATAAGACTTTGGTTGATGATCGTGGCCACACCCGAATCTACAATGTAGTCTACTCCTTCGGTCAAAGTAACGCCATTGGCAGTCAGCTTAACCGACCCTTCGGATATATTGAGCCCGTCGAGTTGTATCGTATTCTTTTCCGAAGCAGCACCTTTATAACTACCCGAAATATTGAATTTGTTTTTCTCCGCTATTTGTTGAGCAACAGTGAGTGTTGAATCATAGAGTTGTTGGTAGACATATTTTTCGGCAATAGCAGGGTCATTAATTTTTTTCTTCAAGTGTGAACCGAATGGTTCAACCACAGGGAAATATACTTTGCCATTACTGCTTCTGATAGTATATCCTTCAAGAAAGTCAAAAGTTCCGTCGGGTCTTTGATTATCACGCGAATCGAGACGGTCGAGATTCATTACCCTGAGTAGCATCTCATTTTTTATATCACCCTCAGTGATGTAACTCAGATATGTACCTACCGTATCGGACTGATAAGTGATCTGTAAATTGAAATTTTCTTTCTGTATACTATATCCCCCGATGTCGTATACGTTTTTCATCATCAAGTCCCATGTATATGCCAATGGCGACAGTGATACCGGCTTCAACAGTTTGAGGAACAGTGCTCCCGATTTAGGATTTGCCGGATCGTACTTATCAACAATGTCGCTCGAAAATTCTCCGACCTGGTAAGTTTTACCATTCATCTTATATTCAAACGAAACAGCAAGAACCTCGTCGGCTTGCAATGCGCCATTCAACGATATATATCCCAATTGCGGACTGAATGTATATTCTGATGTGTTCAACAAACGGGCGCTTTCTACTTTTTCATAATCCTGCCCACCATCTATGATACCACTGAATGTACCCGTAACCTGACTTATATCTCTTGCTTGCGCATAGGTTGTGGTTACAGTTGGGTATAGGTTGTTCGCATCATTATGGGGGATTGCTAACGATCCTTTAGGAGACCATGCGCCGGTATTGCTAATGACCTTATTCTCTGCCAAATCGGCAAATGCAACAATGTTTCTTGCTTGGTTGTAATTCGTGCTTTTATTCGTAATCCAAACTTCCATACGTGTAATGGTAACAGGAGACTGTACGTATGGGATTTTGCTCATCGCATTATCATAGTTGTCGCGGAAATAGTGAGCGAGAAAGAAGTGTTTATTCTCGTCATACTGATCAGCTTTAAACTCAAAGTTTACAACCTGAGATCCGCCTTTCGTGTTGAACGAACGAGCTTCTGCTTCTTGTTGCGAAATAATAGAATTAACCCTCAGTTTGCCAAATTGAAGTTCCGTATTTATCCCGAAAAGAGATGTCCCCCCGTTGATGAGCGAGTTGGTAGTTGTCATACTTACATTTCCCGCCTCAATACGTTTTATGATTTCGTCTTCATCACCCTCGTATCCCAGTTTGATCTTTCTCGAATCGAAATCGAACATCGCATTGGTATTGTAGTTCAAGTCAAAATTGACTTTTTCGCCTACTGATGCCGTTACATTGACTTGTATATCCTGATCAAAATCGAAAGTCGTTTTGCTGCGATTACGCTCCGAAAGGGTAGGGTTGTCGGTTTTTGTGTTTTTGACTCCCATCGAGGCTTGTATATATCCCGATGGTGTAAATTTTATTCCTCCCGGGCCGAATAGTCTGTCGATGGGCTTTAGGCTTAATCCTATATCTTTCAGTTGATAATCTCCCTTTTGGTCTTTATTCTCAAACTCTTCAATAGCCTTGTTTCGGAAATAGGCATTCATCGACCTTTTCAGGTTGTAGTCAAAATATTCTTCTCTCGTCATCTTTATAGGGGTCAACATTTCTGCATCACCCACCCTTGTACGAAGAATATAAGCATCTCTTTCGGTATCGTATTCCGTCTCGGTTTTTATATTGGACGGAGTTTTTAAATCTATCGGATTTTTTTTCTCTAAATCGGCTTTCGTTTCCGGCTGGGTTTTAGATACCGGAAATTTGGGAATAGAATCATCAGGTACGAAAAGAATCGATATATTATGAATATAGGCGTCTGCTGCCTGTCCCGAAAGAACAAACATAGTGCATACAGCAAATACTATTAATATATATTTAACGTACCTTTTCAATGTGTATATAAATGTATTACAACATTTTCAGTGCTATCTTAATGATATTCTCAACAGTGCATTCCGGATTCTCTTTCTGTATTTTCTGTACAGCCTTTTGCGATGGCTGTTGTGCAAATCCTAACATCACAAGTGCGGCAATAGCTTCTTCACCTGATTGATTGGTAGACGATAGTGGTATCGCCAAAAGCTCCGAACCTTCGATCTTTATCTTATCTTTCAGATCTATAATTATACGTTGCGCTGTTTTCAGTCCTATCCCTTTTACTGTTTTTAAGGCATCCGAATTGCCGGAAGCGATGACCGAGACAAGCTCCACCGGAGTCATAGAAGACAGTATCATCCGCGCCGTATTGGCTCCGATGCCGGATACCGTAATTAGTTGGCGGAATATTTCACGTTCACCTTTTTCGGCAAACCCGAAAAGCAAATGAGCATCTTCTCTGATAACTTCGTGAATATATACTTTTACATCCTTCTTCCCCGACAGGATAGAATATGTATTAATGGATATGCTGACGAAGTAGCCTATGCCCATGTTCTCGATACAAACCGATGCCGGTGTCAGATCAGTAATTTCTCCTTTTATGTAGTCTATCATAATGCCTGAATATTCATCTTTAATTATTAAACGAGTGTGTTTAGAAAAAATTATAGAATGGCGGATGTGATTTCCTTTTTAACAAACATCCTCTTTCATTTCTTATAACTTGCAAATATAAGGATTTTGAACAAGTTTTTTTATCTTTGTTTCCTTTGCACGAAGATTATATTGATTTAAGTAAAAGATGAGTTATGGGAATTATAAAAAGTACGATAAATAAAGCAAACCGAATATTGAGCGACAGGCGGTCGATACGAAAATATGACGAGACAGTAAAAATAAGCCGATCTGAATTAGAGAGCATCATACAAGATGCAATGACAGCACCGTCGTCATTCAATTTGCAACCATGGCGTTTTGTGGTAATAGACACACCCGAGGCTAAGGAAAAAGTGAAACCATATATGATGTTCAATCTACAACAATTAGAAACATCGTCTGCCATAATAGCTGTGTATGCTGATAAGAAAGTCGCGGAAACTGCCGATCAGGTTTTGTCTCAGGGTGTAGAAAAAGGTTTGCGAACCGAAGAACAGAAACAACAATTGAAGGATATGATATTGTCCTATATCAGTAGCTATACGCCTGAAAGGTTGGCTAATTCGCTGATGATGGATTGTGGTTTTGTGTGCATACAACTGATGCTATCTGCCAAAGCTTGTGGATACGATACATGTCCGATAGGAGGATACGACAGACAAGGGTTTTCCGATGCGGTAGGCATGGATACAGAACGATACATGCCGGCGTTGCTTATATCTATCGGCAAAGCTGCGGAAGACGGCAAAGCATCGACGCGATATTCGGTAGATGCCGTAACTAAATGGATGTAAAGAACCCAATTATAAATTAAGAGTATGAAAAAATTATACTTCCTTGTATTACTAATGATGACAACAATGACAGTGAAATCACAAAATCCGTTTTTTGAAGAATATAAAACACCTCACAATACCCCTCCGTTCGATAAAATAAAAAATGAGCATTATGAGCCGGCTATCGACAAGGGAATAGAGAATCACAAGAATGAAATAAAGAATATTATCATTCTTGCTGCCGAACCATGTTTTGAAAATACAATAATACCTTTCGAGTATTCGGGCAAATTATTATCTCGTGTAACATCAGTATTTTTCAACTTACTGAGTTCCGAGTCGGATGACGAGATGATGGAGATCGCACAACGCATACAACCCAAATTATCAGACCATTCAAATGAGATTTATTTGAATGAGGATCTTTTCAATAAGATAAAAACGGTATATGACAAGCGCAACAATAGCAATCTGACAAATGAACAAATCAGACTGGTAGAGAAAATATATCAAGGGTTTGAAAATAATGGCGCGGCTCTGAAAGGTGCTGATAGAGACAAATTCAAAGAGTTGTCTTCGAAATTAAGCCAACTGACATTGATGTTTGGGCAGAATACTCTGAAAGAGACAAACAAATATGAGATGCTGATCACTCAGGAATCCGACTTTGAAGGATTACCTCAAAGCGAGCGAGATGCTGCGGCAATGAAAGCAAAATCGAAAGGTAAAGAGGGTTGGTTGGTCGATTTGTCGGCTCCGAGCTATATTGCCTTTATGAAATATTCGACACGCAGAGATCTGCGCGAAAAGTTATATATGGCATACTGCACTAAATGTATATTAGGCGGAGAGTTTGATAACCAACAGAATGTAAAAGACATTGCTAATACTCGTTTGCAAGTGGCTAAGTTGTTAGGTTATCCTGACTATGCGACATACGTTCTGAGAAACAAAATGGCAAAAAACAAAGAAGGTGTATATAGCTTATTAGACGAGCTGTATGATGCTTACGCCAAAGCGGCAAAACACGACGTGGCCGCTGTGGAAGAATATGCACGAGAAACTGCCGGACAGACATTTAAACTACAACCTTGGGATTGGGCTTTCTACTCTGAGAAGCTGAAAGATGCCAAATACAACGTAAATGATGAGTTGGTACGCCCTTATTTCGAATTAGAAAATGTAAAGAAAGGTGTATTCGGTTTAGCTACTGATTTGTATGGAATAACATTTAAGAAAAACACCAATATACCTGTATATCACTCCGAAGTGGAAGCATTTGACGTTTTAGACTCGTCGGGGAATTATGTAGCTGTTTTATACACCGATTTCCATCCGAGAGAGAGCAAACGACAAGGTGCTTGGATGACCGAGTTTAAAGGTCAATATGTCGAAGATGGAAAAGATTCTCGTCCGCATGTGTCTATTGTAATGAATTTTACGCGTGCAACAGACAATCAGCCGGCGTTACTCACATTCGACGAAGTAGAGACTTTCTTGCACGAGTTTGGGCACGCGCTACACGGCATGTTAACGAAATGCACATACGAATCTTTGTCGGGGACAAACGTAGAACATGACTTTGTAGAACTACCATCGCAGATAATGGAAAACTGGTTGACCGAAAAAGAATATTTAGACAAATTTGCTATCCATTACAATACAGGAGAGAAAATTCCTGCCGCATTGGTTCAGAAATTAGTTGATGCTGCCAATTATAATGCGGGATATCTGTGCTATCGCCAATTATCATTCGGTTACCTCGATATGGCTTGGCATACATTGCAGACAGAATATAACGGAGATGTACTTACCTTCGAACAAGATGCAATGAATAAAACAGCTCTTCTGCCGGTGTTGAAGAATACAAATATGTCTGCTGCTTTCGGTCATATATTCTCAGGAGGATATGCTGCCGGATATTATGGATACAAGTGGGCTGAGGTATTGGATGCCGACGCATTCTCTTTGTTCAAGCAAACAGGAATTTTCAACAAAAAGACGGCAAACTCATTCTTACAAAATATTCTTGAAAAAGGAAACGCCGAAGATCCGATGACGTTATATATACAGTTCAGAGGGCACAAGCCATCAGTAGACGCTCTGTTGGAAAGGAACGGAATAACCCGATAAAACACAGTGGGTGGATATGTTGTTAAACTGAATATATCTACCCATTTCTATTTTTAAAACAAAGATTCAAGATGCTGGCTGTTATTGTTAGTTGGATGGTTATAACTATAATCTCTTTTTCGTTAGGGAGATTATTTGTTATTGTGTCCAATCGGGCGACGCAGAGTAGGGGAGGGTACTCGTTCTTCGACATGTTTTTTATCGGAATTTGTGTTGCCGGAGCAATTATCTGCATTACATCATTATTTCTTCCATCGGGAATTTTTATTGCTGCCGCCTTAGGGCTTATATCTGCTCTATATCTCATATATGACCGCGAATATATATCTGAATATCTGCATAATATTGGTCTTCAAATAAAAGGACTGACTAAAGTGCAGAAAGGATTGATCGTTTTTTTCTTTCTGATTTTTATATCATACATCATATTGCCTCCTCAATGGGCTGACACCTTTTACTACCACATACAAAACATGATGTGGAACGAGGAATACAGAGTTGTTCCCGGATTAGCCAACCTTTTAGAGCAGTTTGGATTCAATTCTAATTTCTTTCTACTGTCCTCCGTTTTTGGGTTAAAACCTCTGTTCGGACAATATGTATTTGGTCTCAATGCCTTATGTTTCCTATTACTGTTTGTGTATGTAATATCTCTGATTGGTAAAACAAAGAACAATGTTATTGTTTTATTGTCAGTACTGATGATTACTGCTCTATATTACCAATATAAGAACCACATAGGCTCACCATCTACCGATATATTACCCAATATGGTAATCGTGTATTTACTTATCAACATACTTGTCAATCCACGGAATATAAACGATAAGCCGATCATATTTTGGTTGCTGCCGGTATATTGCATCACATTGAAACTGTCGTCAATCTTTATGTGTTTGATAATCATTTACCTTATCTGGCAGATGTGGGGCAGAAAAGAATTTCGACAAATATCTTACATCGTTATTTGCTCTATGATTCTCGTCCTGCCGTGGATCATACGAAATATCATAGTCAGTGGATATGTGATATATCCGTTTCCTGCAATAGATATATTCTCATTCGATTGGAAACTGCCGATGGAATATGTTGTAGAATCAAAAGACTATGTAAAAGCTTATGCCATAACAGAAAAGGCTATGAACAGACCCAATGCCGAGGTTTTTGCATGGCCGTTTATGTATAAATTGTCATTATGGATCAAAGAGAAAAGTTTGTTTGAGAATGCGATAACATTGCTGGCAATTGTGTCAACTTTATTTTCAATAGTTTGGTTGTTCGCGAGTAAAAAGGTTAAGGCACAGGACAATATACCTTACATCATCTTTTGGCTTATTTGTTTGTCGGGCTTTCTGTTTTGGATGGTAATGGCTCCCGATGTGCGTTTTGGGATAGGATTCATACTAAGCATAATATGCATTCCTGCCTATTTTCTATTGAAAGACAAGAACATAACTAATGCAATATCAAGCGCGACGATAGAAAAAACGATGGTTGTTATCTGCCTGTTCTGTCTTGTACTTTCCGTTCGCTATTTCGTCTCCGTAAAAGATCCGAACAAACCGCTATATACTTTGCTTACCGTTCCCGAGAATCTGGATATATTGTTCGATAAACGATTTCAACAAATGAGCAAACAAACAATCAACAATGTCGAATTATATGTTCCTAAGACCAGTTGTCTCGATTGTCAATTGCCATGCAGTCCTCGTCCGGTAGATAATCTCGAAAAGCGAGGAGATAGCCTTCAGCACGGATTCCGACAGAAAAAAGATTAAGCGGAAAATAATATAATCAGGTCGTCGTTATTGTAAATAAATAGTTGTTAATTTGCACATTCTATAGCATTTGGTTTTAATGAGATACAAACTTCTTTTTCTTTCCCTATTATTTGTCGCTGTGGGTAATTCATTGCATTCGCAATGGGATGCTCAGATCAGTCAATATTGGAAAGTGAAGACGTTGTATAATCCTGCATTTGCAGGAGCGACAGACAATATAGAACTTAATCTCCTACACCGCATGCAATGGGTAGGAGTAGACAATGCCCCCCGAACGTCAGTCGGAGCGGCTCATATGCCTCTCGAATTTTTAGGCAAACAACATGGGGTCGGTTTATACACTTTCAATGGCAAGATGGGGCTGTTCTCCAACACCATCATGTCGGGGCAATATGCTTATAAATTCGACTTCAAGAAAGGAAAAACATTGAACATCGGGTTGCAAGGCGGAATGGCAGACGTGGGATTCGATGCCAACAAAATATATATACCCGAAGATCAGAAGGGAGATATAATCCTGCCGACAGGTAGCGGCGGTAGAAAAGTCGATTTCGGCTTTGGTGTTTCGTGGATAACCCCGGACTACTATGTAGGGCTTTCTACCACACATTTGTTAGAACCCGAATTTGAACTTGACGACAACTATACATTCTTTATTGCCCGCACATATTATCTCATCGGACAATACAATATAAGACTTATCGATCCGTTTATTGTATTGCAGCCATCCGTATTGTTGAAGACTGACGGAGTAGCTACACAATGCGATATTACGGCTAAAGCTGAATATAAAAACACTTTCAATGGTGGAATATCTTGGCGGAAAGACGATGGTTTTGTATTTTTGTTGGGAATAAGAATAGGTAGCTTGCAGGCAGGATATTCATACGATTACTCTACCTCCGAAATTTCTAACGTAAGTCATGGCAGTCATGAGTTTTCGGTCGGATATAGTATTCCTATTCAGAAGAAAAAGACAATAAGAAGTCATAAAAGCATACGATTGTTATAGTTGTATATCGAATATATATTAAGGAAATTGAAATTATTGAGCCACAAATCATATAAGAATATGAAGTATACTTATCATATAATTTTAGTCTCGGCACTATTATTTACTTCGTGCGGAAACCCTCTCAGCAGGAGTGTAGGCGGAGAAGTGATAGGAGAGAAAAGCTCGTCTTGGGCTGAACCACAACCATATGGAATGGCACTCGTGTCGAGAGGTTCGATAGAAATGGGACCGGCAGACAGTGATTCTTTATGGAATATCATAGCCAATCCCAAAGGTGTGTCGGTCGACAATTTTTGGATGGATGAGACTGAGGTTACCAATTCGAAATATCGCCAATTTGTATATTGGGTAAGAGACTCCATTCTTAGAGAACGATTTGCAGATCCGGCATACGGAAATGATGAAACATTCAAGATAAAAGAAGATGAGTACGGAGACCCGATAGCGAAACCATACTTAGATTGGCGCAAACCTATTCCGACACGTAATCTGTTAGACGAAGAAGAGCGTGCGGTGCATAGCTTAACAACGGTACATCCATTGACGGGAGAAAGAGGTTTGGATATCTATCAGATGAATTATATCTACGAATGGTTCGACCACACCGAAGCTGCGAAACGTAGAAATCGTCTGAATCCGAACGAACGTACACTTAATACCGATCTGACAATAGATCCTACTCAGGTAATTCTTATATCAAAAGATACTGCGTATGTAAATGATGAGGGTAAGCCTGTAAATGAGACAATTGTAAGACCATTGTCTTCATTATATGATTTCGTGCACACCAAGATTGTCAATGTCTATCCCGACACAACAGTTTGGGTCAACGACTTCAACAATGCGTACAACGAACCATATATGAGAATGTACTTTTCGCATCCGGGATATAACGATTATCCGGTTGTAGGTGTTACGTGGGAACAAGCAACAGCTTTCTGCGATTGGAGAACCCGATACTATCGTATGGCTCTGAGCAGAAATAGTCGCGCGATAGAAGATTATCGTTTGCCGACAGAAGCTGAATTTGAGTTTGCAGCACGTAATGGTCGTACAGAGAATAAATATCCTTGGGATTCGGAATCCACGCAATCAGAGAAAGGGTGCTTTATGGCAAATTTCAAACCCGGAGAAGGAAATTACACTAAGGACGAAAATCTGATCCCTGCCCGTGTAGGTTCGTACGCTCCCAACAGATTCGGAATATATGATCTTGCCGGAAATGTTGCCGAATGGACATCTACTGCATATAGCGAATCGGGTGTTGCCGATATGAGTGATGTTAATCCCCAATACAGATACGATGCTGCCAAGGAAGATCCTTATGCAGCTAAGAAGAAAGTAACAAAGGGTGGCTCGTGGAAAGACGTTGGTCGATTTATCCGTGGCGACATGCGTGAAGGAGAATTTCAAAACCAACCTCGGTCGTATGTCGGATTCCGATGTGTGAGAACTCAAGTTGGATTTGCTAAGTCGAAGAAGTAAAAAGAAGAGTAATGATGAAAACAAGATTATATATTACTGTAATATTCGCTGTTTTATCGTGCTGTGCCATGCAAGCTCAGGACGGAGAGTCGCTAAGAGATCGAATAGCCAAAAGACAAGCACAGGAATCGTCTTCTGCTCCGCAAATAACATTGAGGATGGAGATGAAAAATCAAGAAAAGAAACAGAATATAGATAACGCCTCGTGGACAAGAGAGATTTATCGCTTCCTCGATCTGAAGAAAGGTATAAACGGAGCTTTGTATAATCCGGCAAAACCAACCGGAGATAAGGTTAATTTGTTTACGACAGTATTTAATCTGTTGGCAAATGGAACAATCACAGCGTACAGATACGATATCGCCGAGAATGGAGTATTTGAGCAAGGTGTTGCCATCGAATTTGAGGAAGTTCTTGAAAACCTGAAAGCGTATTTTGGCAGCTCATCCGATTTCTCATATGTGAAAGAAGGAAATCGTTATATCGTTGATCCATACTATATCCCAAGTGCCGATGCTCAAGGATATTACATCAAAGAAATACATTATTTCGATCAAACAAATTCGCTGCTCGACACCAAAGTGGTTGCTATATGTCCGGTTCTGGCAGCATCTGACTCAAATGATATCGGAGTGAGTGGCTATCCACAATTTTGGGTGCTATATGAAGATATACGACCTTATATCTCAAACACGCCCGTAATGACATCAGACAAGAATAATGTAAAGAACAGAACTATCGACGACTTCTTTCGTCTAAATCTGTATGAGGGCGATATCTATAGAACGACCAATATGGAGAACAAGATGTTGTCGAATATCCATAAAACTCCGGCGGAGTTGAAAACGGCACAAGAAAATATAGAAAATGAAATCAAACAGTTTGAAGAAAATCTATGGATTGTGAATGACTCTGTCTATGTGAAATCGGAGGCTGAAAAAGCCGGCAAAAGGGATAATCCGAAAGTGAAGAAATCGAAATCATCTGCTCAGTCTGCTACATATTCGGCAAGAGATAGACGCTAAAACGAAAGGATATTTATAATTATAGAGCTGTTGATCTGATTGTGATTGACAGCTTTTTTTATGCCCAAAATGCGTACAATTAAAACATCTTGTGTCAATCGATAGATTGTATAGGAGTATGCCAATACGAAAATGTTTGAATCTGCCCATCATCAAGCTTTACGTCATACGTCAAAATTTCGGATTGTTTCGTAGCAAACGGAACTTCTTTTTTGAACAAAGGTCCACCATATGCAAACGTGTGATATTCTCCATTTTCACCACAAGGATCGACTCCCGCGGGCAGAGATTCGATTAGGGATTTATCAATATCCTTTCCTACGAAAGATTCATCAAGTTTGTCGGCTTGTGTAACAATGATTCTTGTCTTGATACCCGATTCAAGAAAATCAACAATAACTTCTTCCGACGATTTCCATAATGGTTCTATCACATTTATACCATAAGGAGAGAGCTGAGCCTCTCTGTATTTTTTTACATCGTGAAGAAATATATCTCCAAAAATGAAATCATTTACACCCAAGGATTTAAAATATTCAACAGCTTTGCGCATTGCACTTTCATATCCTTCCAAGCCCTTAGATGGGAGAAATACTTTATGCAGAGGAATGCTGATGCATTCGGCTTGTGTGTCCAATAGTTGTTCGGGAATAAGATGCATAGACGTGCGTTCGTCTATGGTTGTCAACAAGGCGATAACCTCATATTCGTCTTGCTGCAATATCTTATATAAAGCAAGAGCGGAGTCTTTGCCTCCGCTCCAATTGAATACTGCTTTTTTCTTCATCAATTCAATCGAATGAGTAATTATTTCAGTTTAGCCAAAGTCTCTTTCACGCGTCTCATTGCTTCAACGATTTTGTCGTCGGATGTAGCATAAGAGAAACGAATATTGTCAGGCGCGCCAAAAGCACCACCACCAACACAGGCAACATGTCCTTCTTCGAGCAGGAACATAGATAAGTCTGCCGAATTGTTGATTGTTCGTCCATTATATGATTTTCCGAAGAATGAACTGCAATCGGGGAATATGTAAAATGCTCCTTCCGGATTGTTTGCTTTCAGTCCATCTATATCAGAAACTAATTTCACGACAAGATTACGTCTGCGCTCAAATGCTTTACGCATTTCCTCGATACATTTATTACTCTCATCAGCCTGTGAATATGCAGCCTCTGCGGCTTTTTGTGCAATAGACGATGCTCCCGATGTATATTGTCCTTGCAGTTTGTTGCAAGCATCTACAATCCATTTCGGTGCAGCAATCCACCCCAAACGCCATCCGGTCATAGCATACGCTTTCGATACACCGTTGACGATAACTACTTGAGGTTTCAGATTTTCAAATTGAGCGATGCTCTCTCTGTTTTCTATATAATTGATGTGCTCATATATTTCGTCCGAAATAACCACAATCTGAGGGTGCTTGCTCAATACATCAGCCAATGCTTTCAACTCAGCTTTTGAGTATACGCTTCCTGTCGGATTTGATGGAGAGCAAAGAATGATTGCTTTCGTTTTTGCTGTAATAACACCTTCGAGCTGAGCGGCCGTGATCTTGAAATCTTGCTCTATACCACCATATACAGAGATTGGAGTTCCTTCGGCGAGTTTTACCATTTCCACATAACTAACCCAAGATGGGGTAGGGATGATAACCTCGTCTCCTTTGTTCACAACACTTAGCACGACATTACAAACAGATTGTTTTGCTCCGTTAGAACAAATAATCTGAGATGGTTCGTAGTCTAAGCCGTTTTCTGCTTTCAGTTTCTGACATATTGCTTTGCGCAAAGACAGATATCCCGGTACGGGAGTGTAGAACGAGAAATTGTCGTCTATCGCTTTCTTCGCAGCCTGTTTTATATGATCAGGCGTGTTGA
>CALNCC010000146.1 GCA_937875275.1 uncultured Dysgonomonas sp.
TTTTTTTCATCAACATTTGGATAGAAATCTACTATGTTTTTATTTTTTATATCTGTTGAACTTCAGTCATTCAATAGAGTTTTAATAGCCTCTCTCTTTGTCATCTTCCCGTTACTCTTTATCTGTTTTCCCGACAGAGAACTCCATAATTTTGCAGTATCTACATCTAAAACTTCATCTAAGCGAGCATTCCATTGAGGGAAAAATCCTCGTAAGGATAACTTCTGCACTAAAGCGAAGTCAGGGTCTGTATTTTTCAAGTCTCTAAAATAAATCAATGTAGCTTTGTTCTGCAATAGTTTATCTTGTAAGATATCAGATGAAATTTCTCTCACATTCGTCGAATAGTCTATTGCCTGTGCTGCTGCAATACCGGCAGCTTCGCCGAGTGCCATCCAGCATGGTTCCATACGTAAAGTAGAGAATCCGACATGACTGCCCGATACGGCGACAGGGAACAGCAAATTGTCTATAACCTGAGGCACCATCACCTCGTAAGGAACAGTATAGACAGATGACGGATGGCTAAAAAAACCATCGAGATGTACACGTCCCGGCTCACGCTTGCGAACAGCATGTGAGTCTAACGCATAATGGCTGGCAGTAATAGATGTACTATGAAGTGGTGCCCTACCCCCTTCTTTCACCGGGAGGGCATCATTTGCCGTAAAAAAAATCACGCCCTCAAGACGGCGTCCTTCTCTGACATATACCTGTCGTGGAAATCCCCATTCAAGACATGCTTGACGAAAGTTTTGAGGTAACTCTTCATCGTTCTGAGCAAACCAAAGTAATCCCATAGTGTATGACTTAAGTCTTTCAGCAAAGCGGTCTCGCCAATCCCAATCAGAAGTCGGCCATGCCCAATTCTCTTCGGGAAGATCGGTAGATATAAGAGCTAAATGTTGGTTGTTGGCATCGGTCTTTGCATTCGGTAGTCGTGTCATGCTACTCAATTTTCGCATTCCCCACGCATCTCCCGGAGTGGAAGTTGGATTTCCGGCAAGTATGTTCTTCCTATTCTCTGCTATTTTTTCTTCACTTACGTGCTTGAACCGAACATCTGTATTACGTCCGGTCAATACATCATCAATCAGTGAAATATATTCGTTTCGGTTATAATTATCAGGCTTAGAAACAGGCATACGATTTTTGGGATCGTCAGTCAGGCATAAACGATAATTGTATGCTTGAATAGCGTTGTCGCCTTGATATGTTGTTCCATCTTCGTCAGGACCATGTTTCCACCAACGATAAATTTTTCCGGCACATGGTTCATTATATTCATCTGCACCCTCACGCCCCAATTTGTACGGAACACCTGCTGCTGCTCCCAAATCGCCTTCGTAAGTCGCATCTATAAAAATCTTTGCTGTATAGTATTCCTCCTTTTTTGTTTTTCGGTTGAGGATACGAATTGTTTTAATCCTATTCCCCTCTTTTGTTACATAACGAGGGTCTGAGTCAAATTGACGGAACGTAAGAATGGATATCTTTCCGGAGTTAACCGCTCCTATCATTTGCTTGAAAGTGAGAGCTGCTACATGCGGTTCGAAATGATATCCATCACTACAATCCTGAACCTGCGCGGATTTCTCTCCGTATGTATTTATGTAGTAAGCCTTGTTGAGAGACACGAACTGTTCGAAAAGACCTGTCGTCGCACCTCTTGTGCCAATGTCGGTAGCTCCAAGTCCATTGACGGGTAAACCTCCTATATGTTCGGTTCGTTCCAATATGAGGCAGTTTTTCCCTTCACGAGCTGCGGCAATGGCTGATGTTATGCCTGCCGGAGTGCCTCCGACAATCACAATATCATAATCAGAAGCATATGTTTTGTATGCTGTGAGAAATATAAAAAGACATAAGGTTAATAATCGTTTCATCATAAGATTATTTGTTTTCATGTTCTGGTTAGATGAAAAACAACAGGATTTTGTTCGTATTAATCTACCCATAGTTTTTATTATAATATCTGATCCAAGATACATCTTTTCTATTATTAAAAAACTATGGATAAATTAAATACTTCCTTTTTATTAACACCAATCAATACCACCCTTGCATATTTATATGTTCTCAAAAAATGAGATTTTATGTAAGGGTCGAAACTTGATTATTCCATCAATGCTACTGTACACCACAAATAAGGTGCTTGTCCGTGAAAGTCTCCTGCAAGACGTGGACGGTCGTAGTAATATTGTTTGTCATTTTTCTTTCCGGTACCGATGCAAACTTCTGTTACATTGTTTCTCTCATCGATGTATGTAACAAGCTCCAACCACGCTTTACGTGCAGCCGGTGCATATTTATCAGCATCCAACCAACCTTGTTTTACACCTACAATAAACGCATAAGTAAACATTGCCGATCCGGATGTTTCTGCCCAACAATCAGGCTCGTCTATCAGTTGACTCCACATACCATCGGGTCTTTGATGTTTCAGCAAGCTTTCCATCATTGTCAGGTAGCCTTTCATTATACGTGCACGATCTTTGTGATCTTCAGGGAGATAACGTAGTATATCTGCCATACCTACTGCCATCCATCCGTCTCCACGTCCCCAATAGTAAGGAACATCGGGAGCATGATAGAAAAGACCGTTTGGTCGTTGTATTTCGTCTAAGTAGAATACCATCTCTTTTGCGGCACGATCAATATATCTCTTGTCTCCTGTTGCCTTGTATGCTTGAGCCTGCACGAATGTAATCATGTACATGTCGTCGATCCACAGACGAGTTTGCCACGAATAGCCCTGATCAGCCCATTTCTTTTCTTCAGCTTTAGCATTTTTCGGCAATTCCCATTGAGTATCGGCATAGGCGATTCCCATATCGAAGTAACGCTTATCGTTAGTGTTTTGATAGAGTTGCAATGCCAATCCGCCAAACATATTGTAGTCAACATGGTTCATTGGGGGTAACAAAGCTTTCTCTCTTGAGAAAAATGGTTCGAACTTACTTTGCAGCATCTTCACCAGATTTTTGTCTTTTGTTTGAAGAGCATAGTCAAACGCACCGGTCCATGTGCAGACCTCAGCATAGTGAATATACCTTGCTGCATACAGGTCGTGTCTGGCTCCGATAAAGTTATATGCCAAACGTTTACCCACTTCCTTAGGTGTAAATCCTTTCGGAAACTTTGTCAACTCACTCTTCTGCGAAAAAGCAAAGCTCAATGGCAAAAGAAGAAGTAACGATAACAATAATTTTTTATTCATGATACTAAATTTTGATTGATAAATGTGATTGTTATTTCAATTTTATTTTGAACTCTTGTTTTTCGATATTAAACCCTTTGACCACCAAATAATATTCTCCGGCAGGCAGTTTTTTCATATCGGTTTCTATTTTTACCATTTCTTCTTCGCCCGGCAACAAACTCATAAAGTTGTTGGTATAGAAAGATGGACGTATCGGTTTTCGTTCGTTATCGAGCCATTGTATCTGAGTGAAAAAAGATAAAGATTTACCCATATTTTTCAGTTTCAAATCAATTTGGTGCATGCCGTCGTTTATCGAAGTTGTGTATTTGGCAGATATTTTTGTTTTTGCCAATTTATTGATGTCTTGGAAACCTGCGGTAGACGGACCTGTCAGAGTCTTACGACCTTCATATTTATTATTTGACCGCCAGTAGAAGTTGCTTCCCACTTGTTTGTTCTTGTCATCAAACAATCTCAATTTGATGAATTGTATAGATGTCATATTCTCAGGGAAATCAATTTTGAAAACATCGTTCGCCACTCCATCTTCGGGTAGATTGACGTATGCTTCTTTCGAGAATATTTGCTTCATATTCAGATCATAGACTACTGCTGTTACTTTGTAGTTGTTGAATGATTGATAATAGTCATTAACTACCGACACCGTATTTTTCAGATAGTCGAACTGAGGATGTAGCGGTTCACATGCATTTTGTGCAGCATACAGTGCCGCAGTTGGCTCTAACGACCAATCCCACATGCGGGCGCATACCTGACGAATAGGAGGATTGTGATACCAAAACAAGAATCCTGAACAGTAACGATCTCCGTAATTGAGCTTATTGTAATTCCATACTTCCCAAATACTCTTATAGTTGAATGCTCCCACAAATTGCCCCTTCATAGCAAATTCGTCGATACTGTTTGACAATCCATACTCATTTGTCATATCAGTATACATTGTAGACATGAGGTGGAAACCGCCACCATCAGAATAATCCCATACTTCTTTATTGATAGGCCACAGGTCTTTTTCGTCCATCATTTCACGCAAGCACTCAACTGTGGGCAATGCCGGTGCTCCATATTCGGGATTGAATCCATCTACGCGGCTTCCTCTGTCGGATGCTGTGTTCTCATAATGACACATAATATTGACTTGTTTGTACGGGCTGCCATCGTGTACGCCGCAGCATTCCGATTGCATCTGATATCCTCTGGTACCATCCAACTGGTTGATGATAGCCTCTGTCTTACCCATTTCAGTTGATTCGTTAGACGAAACATAATAAGCCAATGATGGATGGTTGCGTATGCGTTTCACAGTCGATTCTACATTACTGTAATATATAGTCTCATCCACAGGATGCTTGGTGTCGCCTGTCATCCAAAACTCTGTCCATACCATGATTCCCAACTCGTCGCAAAGCTGAAAGAAGTAATCAGACTCGGTAATTCCTCCACCCCAAAAACGAATCAGGTTTATTCCCGATTGAGCACTGTACCTGAGTTCGGCATAGGTTCTCTCATCGGAGTTACGTAACATATTTTCGGGCAACCAGTTTGTCCCCTTTATAAATATCGGCTTACCATTAACATAAAATGTTCTCGATTTGTCGGGAGTATTGGTGTTTGACGTTATTTCACGAATCCCAAAACGGGTAGAGATTTCGTCCAGCACCTTGTTGGACTGTTTATCTACAACAGTTAGTTTCAGATTATATAGTTCTTGTTTCCCTTTGTTGATAGGCCACCAAAGACGAGGATTCTTGATATTCAATTGAGGAAATTCGTCGGCAGTAAATGTAATTTCTTTCTGCTGTCCGCGAATCAGTTTTACGTCTTTCTCAAATGTTATATTCTCGCCTTCTATTTCTCCTACAATTTTCACATTCTGTGTTTTCCACTGCGCATTCGGGTTCGATATTTCGACAGATATTGTCTGCTTTGCCTCATCATATCTCGATTTTGGAAATTCAGATTTCACAAAAGGATGACGGAGTATGACCTCTCCTGTCGTAAAAATAGAGATGTCTTTCCATATTCCGGTATTACGATCTCTTATTCCGTCCAAAAAAGTAAAATCCCATCCCACAGTCATCAACTGTGTAACATTCTTCCCTATTTCGCCATTTCCTCCATTTTGAAATTCATTATTTAAGGCACTGATGGCTTTTCCACCTTTGGGTCTGATTGTGCCGGGAGCGTCTATCGGAAACACCTTGATGGCAAGAACATTTTGTTTATCAAGAGACACATTTTCTGTTATGTCGATTTGACTCTCCAAAAACATACCCGCTGTACTTGCTACCAAACTACCATTGAGCCATATTTCGGAGCGATAGTTTATACCGTCAATCTTCATCCAGATTTTCTTTTTGCTAAACAAGTCTTTGTCAAGACTAAATTCGGTGCGAAACCAGTAAGTGTAGAAATCTCTGCCTGCATGATACAGGTCGGGAATTAAATTAGATTCCAGTTTGTTGTTCAATCCATAATATGGTTCAGGATACACCTTATTGTAAACAAGCGAATTTAATACCGTGCCGGGCACTATTGCCGGCAACCAATCTGTCGGGTTTATTTTATTTGTGGAAATATCTTCAGTTTTGACTTTGAGTTCGTTTGCTTTTTTCATCTTCCAAACAAACTTCCCACCATGACCATCCGTCGAAGTGAGAACATCATTGTAGGTTCGCTCTTTTATTACATTCTGAGCAAAAAAAACAGTCGGACTAAAAATAAGAACTAATACTAATAGTATTTTTTTCATGCGTATAATATTTATATATTGTGATGTGAAGCTAAAAGTAAATGAATCTCTCAGAACCGGCGTTCTCGTTTCCGCCAAATCCATCCTCGTGCATATAAGGACACTTTTGGCAGAAACAGATACATATTTGAATAGGGAAAATAAGCGTTTAACAATCTGATTGTCTTACTTTGTAAGGTAATCGGTGTCTAAGAAATAAAAAATAAATGAGAAAGCTTCTTTCAATCATATTTCTTTTCATACTTGTCTCTATTTCTGTTTATCCAAGTACATATAACATTCGTCAAATCAGTAGCCGAGACGGGTTGTCTAACAGTGCTGTTATATGCTTACATCAAGATGCCGAACGGTATTTATGGATAGGAACTTATGATGGTTTGAACAAATATAATGGGACTGATATAGATATATACAAACCGGATATCGGCAACAAACATAGCCTGTCGGGAAATGTTATACGAGGCGTGATAGACTCGAAGGACAACTACCTTTGGATCATGACCAAATGGGGGTTGGATAAATACTCTAAAAAAAAGAATGAGGTAGAAGCTCATTTCAGCGAATTTGCAGAAGACTGCTCCATTGCGTGCGACAGCAAAGGGACAATCTTTATATTGACGAGGAAAGGAGATTTTTTTAATTATGATTCGGAAAAGGAGCAATTCAATAAGATCGAATTTCCAACGCAGCAATTGTATAATTATGGAGGAAAGTTACTCATTGATGATGAAGATAAGGTCTGGATCAGTAGTAGAGGGAATATAAAGAAATTTTCGATTGACAGTTCCGGCAAATCTAAATCCCAACTAACCGAAGTAGATAGCTTTGAGCATGATGAACTTATAATTTATACTTTCTATGACAAAGGCTCTTTAATCATTGTCGATAGAAAAGGAGATTTATTTTTGATAAAATCGGATCAAAAGACATATATAAAAAATATTCTTCCCTTAGTCTTAGATTCGGAAGGCATCACATCCATAATATTCGACGATCAGGATATCCTCATAGCATCACTAAATAATGGATTGGTCAGGCTCGATCATAAAAAAAAGTATGCAGGAGAGAAGATGCCTATAAATTGTGGCGTGTTTTCATTATTGAAAGATGATGTTCAGGATATATTATGGATCGGCACTGACGGACAGGGCGTATATGCCTGTACAAAGGAAGAATACACATTTAATGGAATTAACTTCGAAGAGCTCCCTATCGACAAACCAAGACCGATACGTGCCATCTACGCCGACCACAACAACGATTTATGGCTTGGAACGAAAGGAAATGGTATTATAAAAATTAAAGATTACGATAATGATTTGCAATATAACCAATCGAATGTAGAGCATTTCACAAAGAATAACGGACTGGACAACGATGCCGTGTTTGCTTTTGAAATGAGTTCGCATAATAATATTTTGTGGATAGGATCGAATGGCCCTCACCTTAACTATTATTCTTATGAAGATGGAAAGATACATACCCTTGTCAATAGAGAGGATATGCGGTTTATAGATGTGCATAGCATGTTAGAAAGCTCCGATTCGATATTGTGGGTTGCATCCTCCGGTCGCTTACTCAAAGTCAATATTGCAAAACGTCGAAATACGTTTGAGGTTAACAGCATTCGCAAGTATGAATTTGATGTAGTGAACAAACAGCGATATAATTCTATTTTTTCCATTCGCCAAGAGAATGATTCTATTATGTGGCTTGGCATAAGAGGAAACGGGGTTATTCGATTGAATCAGAATAATGGTAATTATCGGCTGATAACATTTGATGAAGAGAGCATTGCTCCGATGAACGATATCTTGAGTATCTGTTTAGACAAGAGCGGCAACAATTGGTTTGGATCGAGTTATGGTATCAATAGTTTGAGATATCTGGCGAATGGAGAGTTTGATTATAAGAATTTCAATGAAAAAGACGGACTGCCCAACAATACAATTCATGGAATACTCGAAAACTCGGATGGAAGATTGTGGTTAAGCAGTAATGCCGGTATTACATTGTTTGATTCATCGAAGGGGACATCTAAAAGTTTCAATCATAAAACGGGATTGAAGGTTATTGAGTTTAGTGATAATGCTTATTATAAAGATGAAAAAACGTCGAGGTATTTCTTTGGCGGAATCGATGGACTTATTTGGATAAAGCAGGAAGAAGAAAGAGAAGGCAAACACTTTATTCCTCCGGTGCATTTCACAAAACTTCGGCTTTTCAATGAAGAGTTCAACATCAATGATTTTCTTATCAACCAAAAGGAAGGCAATCTCCTGCAATTGGAATACAACCAGAATTTCTTTGCTATTTCATTCATAGCCAACGATTTCTCGAATGGTGTGAATGGCAAATATTCGTACAAATTGGATAATTTCAGCGACGTTTGGATGGATGCCAATTCCTGCGAAGCACAGTTCACGAATATCCCGCCGGGAGAATATACCCTAAGAGTCAAATATCATAACGCTGATGCGAGCGACAGCCACAATGCAAGTTTGAGCATTGTTATACTACCACCTTGGTATTTGACTATCTATGCAAAGATATTGTACGGAATCATCATCTGCGCTTTATTCTTTTGGGCGTATCTGTATCTGACCAAAAAATATGAACGTAAGAAACGGAAAATAGAGCATCAACTCGATCAAAAATATAAAGAGGAGATGTATGAAGGTAAATTGCGCTTTTTCACCAACATAACACACGAGTTTTGCACTCCGTTGACACTGATCCATATTCCTTGCGAACGTATACTGAACTATGATGGAAGCGACCCGTATGTGAAAAAATATGCGTGGACGATAAAATCGAATACCGAAAAACTGAACAATCTGATTCAGGAAGTTATAGACTTTCGCCGCATGGAAACCGGCAACAATCCGTGCAAGGTAGAAAGTTGTAATATAAATAATATCTGTACAGAAATCGTAAATTCGTTCACAGACCTTGCCGAAGAGAACGGAATCAATTTCAGTCTTAATATTGTTTCTTCAATAATTTGGAATTTAGATCAAAGTTGTATAACTAAGATACTGAACAATCTAATTTCCAACGCTTTCAAATACACTCCACAAAATGGATTTATAAGTGTAACGGTCAAAACCGAAGACGAACAGCTTGTCATCAAGGTATACAATACCGGTAAAGGAATAGATGAAAAATCTATCCCCTATATATTCAACAGATACTCGGTGTTGGATAATGTAGAAATCAATTCGATAAAAGGACTCTCTTCGAGAAACGGATTGGGATTAGCTATTTGCAAAAGCTTGGTCGACCAATTGGGTGGAGATATAGATGTGAAAAGCGAGGTGGGCAAATATGCAGAGTTTATAGTAAAACTACCAACCGCCGCTTTGTCCGACTCGGAGCATCATGACTATGACGAAGATACATCATCCGATGCAGCTGCAACAGATGATCGAGGCGATAGCAAGATTGCAAAACTTATTCAAAACAAGAGTGATAAGCCGTCAATACTTGTCGTAGACGACAATACCGGAGTACGATCGGTGCTGAAAGATATACTTTCTGATGAATATAATGTCATAACAGCAAAAGATGGACACGAGGGACTTAAAAAAATGACAGACATGGCTCCCGAGCTGATTATTACCGACATAATGATGCCAAATTATGATGGAATATCTTTAACCAAAGAGGTAAAAAGTAATCCACATACGATGCACATTCCTCTTATAATCCTTTCTGCCAAATCGACGATCAATGATAAGATAAGTGGGATCGAATCGGGTGCAGACGCATATATCCCTAAACCTTTCGATACAGAATATTTCAAGACCGTAATTAAACAATTGTTAGAGAAGAAAAGGAATCTGAAAGAATATTATAACAGTTCGGCCAGCACCTTAGGTTATCTTAACGGTCATCTGTTGACCAAAGAAGATCGTGAGTTTATCAACTTGGCTGTTGATATTATAGAAAAGAACATTGACAATTTCGACTTCAGCCCCGAGGATTTGGCGGATAATTTACAGATCAGTGTGAGAAGCCTATATCGCAAGTTCAAAGATTTAGAACTCCCCTCTCCGAAGGATTTCATCAAAGAGTTGCGTATAACTCTTGCCGCCAATCTGATATTAAAAACAAATCTTACTATTCAGGAGATAATGTATAGCACAGGATTTACGACAAGGTCTCATTTTTACAAAGAATTTACAAAACGATACAATCAATCGCCCGGGGAGTATAGAGAGAATAATAACAAAGAAGATGTTTAGTGAAGGTCGTGGCTGTATAATCATAGATTGTCTATATAGCATAAAAACAAGCTATTTGAGGGAAGTCGAAAACACTGCTAAAAATACTGTTACTTGTGTTGCCTTTGTTGCCTTTGTTACCTTTTTTGTATTATTTTTGTCTTTCCATTACAGCATGGGAATTAATAATTAAAATAAACATATAAAATGGCAGACGATAAAAAAATAATCTTCTCGATGATTGGGGTAAGCAAAACTTATCCTCCTCAAAAGCAGGTTTTAAAAAATATATATCTTTCGTTCTATTATGGTGCGAAGATTGGTATCATCGGGCTCAATGGTTCGGGTAAATCTTCTCTTCTGAAAATAATAGCAGGGATAGACAAAGACTGTCAAGGCGAAATCGTTTCAGACAAGGCTTTCTCAGTCGGATATCTGGAGCAAGATCCACAACTCGATCCACAGAAGACAGTGAAAGAAATAGTGCAGGAGGGTGTGCAACCGATCTTGGATATACTAAACGAATACGAAGAAATCAACATCAAATTCGGATTGCCCGAATATTACGAAGACGCCGACAAGATGGATACATTGCTTGCTCGTCAGGCTGAGCTTCAGGACAAGATAGATGCTACCGACGCATGGAGCATCGACAACAAATTGGAGCGCGCGATGGATGCACTACGCTGCCCACCCGAAGATCAGTTAGTAGAACACCTCTCGGGAGGAGAACGCCGCCGTATAGCATTGTGTCGCCTATTGTTGCAAGAGCCGGATGTACTATTGTTGGATGAGCCTACCAACCACTTGGATGCCGAATCTATCGACTGGCTCGAACAGCACTTGCAGCAATATAAAGGTACTGTTATCTGTATTACCCACGACCGTTACTTCCTTGACCATGTAGCCGGATGGATTCTCGAACTAGACAGAGGCGAAGGCATTCCGTGGAAAGGTAATTACTCTTCTTGGCTCGATCAGAAGACTAAACGTATGGCGCAAGAGGAAAAGCAAGCCAGCAAGAGACGTAAAACTCTTGAGCGGGAGTTGGAATGGGTTAAGATGGCTCCTAAGGCTCGTCACGCTAAGGGTAAGGCTCGTCTGAACAACTATGAGCAGATGTTGAACAGCGACCAAAAAGAAAAAGAAGAGAAATTGGAAATATTCATACCTAATGGTCCACGACTTGGAAATAAGGTCATCGAAGCCAAAAGTGTTGCCAAAGCTTTCGGCGAGAAACTTCTGTTCGATAATCTCGAATTCATGTTGCCACCATCGGGGATTGTTGGTATCATCGGACCTAATGGTGCTGGTAAAACAACACTCTTCCGCCTTATACAAGGATTAGAAAAAGCAGACAAAGGAACATTCGAAGTTGGAGAAACTGTAAGAATCGGATATGTGGATCAAACGCATGAGGCGATAGATGTAAATAAATCGGTATATCAGGTAATCTCAAGCGGAACAGAATTTATCCGTGTGGGAGGAAAAGACATTAATGCTCGTGCCTACCTCTCCCGATTCAATTTCACAGGAGGTGATCAAGAAAAACTATGCGGAGTACTATCGGGTGGTGAGCGTAACAGGTTGCATTTGGCTCTCACATTGAAGTCCGAGGCGAATGTGCTTTTGCTCGATGAGCCAACTAATGATATCGACATTAATACGTTAAGAGCATTGGAGGAAGGTTTGGAAAGCTTTGCCGGGTGCGCTGTTGTCATATCGCATGACAGATGGTTCCTCGACCGTATCTGTACCCATATCCTTGCGTTTGAAGGTAATTCGGAAGTCTTTTTCTTCGAAGGAAGTTATAGCGAATATGAAGAAAACAAGAAGATGCGCATGGGAAATGTAGAGCCCAAAAGGATACGTTACCGTAATTTAACAAATTGATCGTTGTATCTATAAGAATATAAAACAGAGCTAAAGGTTAAACTATTTATAGGACAGAAATCTTTAGCTTTGTATATTTATAGTTATATGTTTTACAAAACAAATAGAACAGAAAAAAACTCTTTGACGGAGAAAGGTGTAGCCATCATTTTTCTCATTTTTCTGTTTTGTAGCAACATCAATTCACAAAATGTTGCTGTTAGCGGAGTCATAAAAGACTCCATCACACAGAAACCGATATCATTTTCCAACATATCTTTCCTCAACCTATCCGGTGGTACATATTCGAAAGATGACGGTACATTTAGCCTGAAAAATAATAAAGGAATAACTCATGTTACAGTTTCTTGTGTCGGATATGATAAGAAACAGATTGATGTAGGAGCTGGTACAACCAACGGAGTCGAAATATTGTTAAGACCGGCTTCTATCGAGCTTAAAGAGGTTGTGATAAATCCGACAAAAGAGAAATATACGAAGAAAGGAAATCCTGCTGTTGAGCTGATACAGAAGGTTATTGCAAACAAAGACAGGAACAATATTCTTAAGAATCAAGATTATATCGAGAACAAGAGATACGAACGCCTTGTCATGGCGTTTAATGATTTCAAACCGGATGGAATTCTATTTAAGGACCTCAAATTCTTACCGAATTATATAGATACTTCGGCAATTGACCAGAAACCCATATTGCCGATGTCGATAAGGGAAACCGTCAGTTCTAATTATTATCGCAAAACACCGAAATCGGAAAAAAAATTGATTCGAGGATATCATTTTGCGGGTATAGACAATGCGATAAAAATAGACGGAGCAGAGGCCTATATTGCCGAAACATTCAAAGATATATCGATATATGACAACAATATATCTTTACTGTTGACAGGCTTTGTTGGTCCGCTCAACGAACACCTTTCCACAGCTTTCTATAAATGGTATATGATGGATACGGTCAGCATAAACGGGCAAAATTATGCCAGTATCGGATTTCTCCCCTTCTATACACGGGATATTGGTCTGTCGGGATATCTGTATATATCTACCGATGGCGCATATGCCATAAAGAAAGCGCAGATGCGGATTCCCAAGAAAGCAAATATAAACTTTGTCGAGGAACTCATCATCGATCATGAGTTTGAAGAAATCATCCCTAATGTGTGGGCTCCCTCCATGCAGCGTATGTCGATGGATATGTCGTTGTACAATACCTTGAAGATACATGTAGATAAGGTGAACATATACAATAACTATCAATTTGAACAGTCCAATAATTCGATTTTCGACATGAGATCTCCGGTGTTGTACGAAGATCGTTTCGATGAACGAACAGCCGATTTTTGGACGCAGAATCGTCCTCCCAAATACAACAACGATTATAGAATGGATGAGTTGATGGCTGAACTTAAGCAGAGTTCTCTCTTTTTGAAAATACTGATGGCTCCGGGAGATTTTATCACATCGGGATATATGATGACATCTAAAGATCCTGATAAAAACAAATTAGACTTAGGCACATTGCGCACATTGTATAGCTATAACGATGTGGAAGGTAATCGGTTTCGCTTAACATTTGCTACGACAAAGAATCTCCATCCGCACCTATTCTTGTACGGATATGGAGCATACGGCACGAGGGACGATAAGTTTAAATATTATGGAGAGGCAACATGGGCATTCAATGATGTGGAGTACTGCAAAGAAGAATTTCCCAGAAAAAATCTGACCGTTTCCTATAAAAATGATATAAACAGTCTCGGACAGAAATTTACACAGGCCGAAAGAGACAATATTCTCTTATCGTTACAAACGGCAAAAAATCAGAAGTTAACATACGGTCGCATATTTCAACTATCTTATGATAAGGAATATTATAGCGGCTTCTCGTACAATATTTCAACTAAAATATCGGAAGAATCTCCGGCGGGGAATCTAAGATTTGAGAAAATAGATGCTGACAACAATCGGTATTCTATTCGTAATATCAAAACATCTGAGGTAACAACCGCCCTTCGATATGCTGATGAACGATTTTATCAGAAAAGACGTAGGAGGCAAGTTATCCCCTACCCTTACTTTATCGTAAACCTTTCGCATACTATAGGCGTAACAGATGTGCTTGGAGGAGAATACAACTACAATAAAACCTTGCTATCGGCATCGAAAGAAGTATGGATGGGACCATACGGAAAACTGTCTTTCGCTGCGGCAACTTCCACTTATTAGATCCCCTTGAGTTTGTCCACGATTCGCAACTGTCGTGGGATATATCATATCGTTTAGGTGGACTGATATTCAATCGCATTCCATTCCTCAACAGCCTGCGGTTGCGCGAGGTAGTGGGTATGAGAGGTGCATGGGGACACCTGAGCGATAAGAACAATCCTCTGCACAACAGAGATATGATTTTATTTCCCGAAAGCAGCTATACGACAACAAAACCGTATATGGAATATAATATCGGAATAGAGAATATTTTAAGCTTCTTCCGTGTCGACTATGTGCACAGAATTAACTATCGCAATCATCCCAACACGAATAACAATGGTATAAGAATCTCCGCAGATTTCAGCTTTTGATTTTACCTTACAATAAATTAGAACTTAAGAATTTGCGGATATATTCCGAGTTTTCGCCCCTATTCTGCACATAGAAATCGAACTGATCTTGCTCGATATTTCCTATCGCAAAATATTTAGACTGAGGATGTGCAATAATAATTCCACTGACCGAGGCATTCGGAAGCATAACTCCGTTTTCGGTAAGTTCTACACCTATCTCCTGCGATTGAAGCAAATCTGTGTTCAGCAAGAAATTTATCGACTGATCGGGTATAGATGGATATCCCACTGCCGGGCGGATTCCCTGATATTTGAGAGCAAACATCTCTTTAACGG
This sequence comes from uncultured Dysgonomonas sp., assembly GCA_937875275.1. Lineage (GTDB taxonomy): Bacteria > Bacteroidota > Bacteroidia > Bacteroidales > Dysgonomonadaceae > Dysgonomonas. Next base: position 14,992 of record CALNCC010000146.1, read on the forward strand.
ATATTTCCTCACTTTCAGCAAATCCCCAATATTCTTTACGCACCTTAGCATGAAGCCATTCTGTCGCTGCTTCGGCCAAACGGTCTAATACAGACTTCAACAGCAGCACATTATATTCATCGCCTTGTCTTTCATATTGTTCCATCAGTTCGTTTGCACCAACACCCGCCGTAACGGTAAATCCGGCAACATAATCTCCGACATTTTCAGGAGCTACAAAATCACATAAAGACAGATACACATCCTTATCGTTTTGCTTTTGCTGGCGAAGCATAGGGAAACAAATATTGTTGATATAGAGACATTCATCTTTGGTGTAAGACTCATATATTCCGAATACCGCTTTTATATATTCGGCCTTTTCAAAAACGAGCCTATCTAATAGCTTGTTGGCGTCTCTGTATAAATTCAAACCTTCCATAGCCTTTTCTCTTTCCTCCTCAGGGAAAGAGTTTATCCATGCTGTATCGCAAGCCGGGCAACCATCTAAATTCTGAGCGGTATAATATCTTGCTGATAAATCCCACGAATGGAAAAAGAATTTCCAGTCGACAAATGGAATGATCTCTTCTACCGGAATGTGGTTTAACACCTGTCGTCCTGCGACCTTTGGCGCTATTTTTTTATAGTTTGTCCAGTCTATTTTCAAACCCTTTTCTTTGACCTCAGTGAATGGTAATATGTTTACCTTCTTATCTCCAATCGATTCTCTCAGCAAAGAATACTCCTGTCTTATCTCTTCTTTAAACTCTTCTTTCGTTTTCGGATTAATCAGCTTCGCAACAACAGATGGAGCCTGTGAAGCATCCTTAGCGTATACTACCGAACCACTGCTGTAATTGGGCTCGATCTTGATTGCCGTATGTAGTTTCGATGTTGTTGCACCACCGATCAACAGAGGCATACTGAAACCTGCTTTTTCCATTTCACGAGCTACAATGCTCATCTCTTCGAGTGATGGTGTGATCAATCCACTCAAGCAAACAATGTCCGGCTGTTCTTCTCTTATCTTCTGAATAATAACCTCCGGTGGAGTCATCACGCCCAAATCGATTACTTCATAGTTGTTACAAGCTAAGATGATAGAAACTATATTTTTACCAATATCGTGCACATCTCCCTTGACTGTGGCAATAATCAGCTTACCGGCTTTACGGCTTGCCGATGAAGATTTCTGGGCTTCGATGGTTGGTTGAAGAATATTTACCGCCTGTTTCATTGTGCGTGCAGTCTTTACCACCTGAGGTAAAAACATCTTGCCTGAGCCGAATAGGTCTCCTACCTTATTCATCCCATCCATCAGCGGTTTGTCTATAATATCCACGGCTTTCGGATATTTCAATAACGCTTCAGCTAAGTCTTCTTGAAGATGTTCGCTGATTCCTTTTACTAAGGCATATTTAATACGTTCTTCTAAAGAATAAGAACGCCATTCTTCCACCTTTTGCTCAGTAGTTCCGGTCTGTTCATTCTTTAGTTTTTCTGCATATTCGATCAATTCGTCAGTCGATTCAGGGCGACGATTGAATATAACATCTTCAACCAAGTTTCTCAGATCAGTTGGTATGTCTTCATATATAATAGCCTCACTCGGATTGACGATACCCATATCCATCCCTCTCTGAACAGCATGATAAAGGAATACGGAATGCATCACTTCACGAACATAATTGTTGCCTCTGAAAGAGAATGATAAGTTACTTACCCCTCCGCTTATTTTCGCATGCGGCAGATTTGCCTTTATCCATACAATTGTATTTAGGAAATCGACTGCATATCCTCTATGCTCTTCGATACCTGTGGCAATAGCCAAGATATTGGGGTCGAAAATAATATCCTTAGGATCGAATCCATCATTCACAAGTAGTTTGTATGCTCGTTCGCAGATTTCGATACGTCGTTCGTAACGATCAGCCTGCCCTGCTTCGTCGAACGCCATTATAATAACAGCTGCTCCGTAAGCCTTTACCAGACGGGCTTCACGAAGAAATTCCTCTTCCCCGTTTTTTAGGGAGATTGAGTTCACGATAGGTTTTCCTTGCACACATTTCAATCCGGACTCTATGACTTCCCATTTCGAAGAGTCTATCATTATTGGCACACGAGATACATCGGGATCGGAAGCCAACATGTTGAGAAATGTCTTCATTTCCTCTGCTCCATCCAGCAATCCTTCGTCCATATTCACGTCTATCACTTGTGCTCCGTCCTCTACTTGTTTGTGCGCAATAGATAGAGCCTCCTCGTGTTTTTTCTCTTTTATCAGACGAAGAAATTTACGTGAACCGGCTACATTGCATCGTTCTCCGATGTTCATAAAATTCAGTTCGGGAGTAGCCTCCAATAATTCCAATCCCGACAACCACATATATTTTGGTTTGCTTACCGGCTTGTGAGGTTGAGCCCCTTTTATCAGCTCGGCATAGCGTCCGATATGGGCAGGTGTTGTACCACAACATCCCCCTAATATATTCACTAATCCCTCATTGATATAGTCTTTGATCTGGCTTGCCATTTTTTCGGGAGTCTCGTCATATTCTCCAAACTGATTGGGCAATCCGGCATTAGGATATGCCGAAATATAGCTTGGTGCAAGCCTTCCCAATTCTTGCAAATGTGGTTTCATATCCGAAGCTCCGAATGAACAGTTCAGCCCGATTGATAGAAAGTCGATATGGCTTACCGATGCAAGAAAAGCACCAATCGTTTGCCCCGACAATGTGCGTCCGCCCTTGTCTGCCAAGGTAACCGATATCATTATCGGCAAATCTATATTTCGTTCTTTTCTCAACTCGTCTGCCGCAAACAAAGCTGCTTTGGCATTCAGAGTATCGAATATCGTTTCTATAAGCAACAGGTCAACTCCGCCGTCAATCAATCCTTCGATTTGCTCGCGATAAGCCAATCGCAGATCATCGAAAGTAACTGCTCTGAAAATCGGGTTTTCAACTTTCGGACTCATCGACGCCGTCTTGTTGGTTGGGCCTATCGATCCTGCTACAAAGCGAGGTTTATCAGGATTCTGTTTTGTATATTCGTCCGCAGCGCGACGAGCTATCTTTGCTGCTTCTACATTTATTTCACGTACCAAATCTGCCATATCATAGTCTTCCATAGATATAGCATTGGCATTAAAGGTATTGGTCTCTATTATATCAGTCCCGACTTCGAGGTATTCTTTGTGGATAGCCTCTATGATATCGGGTTGTGTAAGGCACAAAAGGTCGTTGTTCCCTTTCAGTAATACAGTAGAGCTTTTGAACCTGTCGCCTCTGAAGTCTTCCTCTTTGAGGGTGTATCGCTGAATCATCGTTCCCATCGCTCCATCTAAGATGAGAATCCGGTCTTTTAATATATCGTGTATCTTATGCATAATCACTTAATCGTTTTCTTTTGTTAGGATCGTTACCGATTCTATATTGTAATAATCTTTATATTGCTTGTTTAACCAAAATGTAGGATCGGATGACAAATCTACAAAATCGTATCTTGAAGGAAGAACTAATTCCTTATAAAAAACTATGTTCTTCTCTCCTTTTATTTTCATTTCGTCTACGGTCTGCTCCCTTTCTTTAAATACTTCATTCATTTCGTGAATATTCTTCACATCATAGGCATACGTACCAACAAAGTAAATACACAAAATAGTGATGAGAAAAATGTCTATTTTTCTATACTTTATTTTCTTCAAATCAGTGTTCGCATACAGAACACCAAATGCGATAATCATAAGTACGATAATACCAAATGCGGCTCGTGGCGGAAAGATCGGTGTCGCCACCATTGCCATGCAACCAATATGTGCCGAGATAGCAAATAATAGAGAACCTTGCGCCACTTTGTTGTTTCGCCAAGTGTCTTTGCTGCTCTTATTATGGACGTAGAACATCGCAGCATAGAGCAACGTCAGCGGCAATATATAGACCGAATATCTATATAGTACTTTCAGTATGCGATATCCCATATTGTAAATAAACGACTCATCGACAAGTCCCAAACTCTCGTTCACATGTTCGGATCGGATGAAGTTTCCCGGAGCTAACAACATGAATGCTCCTCCAATGCAAACACCTATCAGCCCGGCATATATCCATTTAGGAATAACACGTTTATTCTTCTTAGCCCATACAATCAGCAGTAGAATAAAAGCTACCTGAGCCACAAACATATTTTCCAATGTCCATCCCGAAAGGATGCCAAATAAAAAGAAGGCTGATATCTTAAGAGTATTATCCCCACCTTCAACGCCTTGATGGTATGTATAGAATGGGTAGAGAAAAAGCAGAACAATCGCCGTCCCCCACAGATAATTGGCACTACCGGTAAGCCACAATGTAGTAGCAATAAGTGCCGGAAGGAAAAACCAACTCAAAAGAAACAAGACGATGAATGCTTTCACATTTGCCCCTTTACCATTGGTGGAATATTTGCATATCAACAGAATAAGAAATGTAAAGACGGCACTATTCAATATATCGTTCCATGGTTCTCCGATCCATATCAGTAATTGAGCAATGCTGTGCACAACGGCACGACCACCCCATTGCAGATAATGATTGTATTGAGAAATTACAATATCCGAAAAACTGTCAATTTTTAGCAGTGGCTCTGATCCATAAATGAATGCGTACAACCAATCGTCTGAATACAACGGATACAGATGATTGAGAAAGCAGACAAGAGCAAAGACCGCTAAACCAACAAGAGATATTATAAGATTATTTTTCGTCATCTGCAAGAGTATCTACAACGGTTATTGATCTTACACCCATATACTTACCATATGCCCGCCCTAACCATCCGACAGAATCTAATGGCAGATCGGATATATATGGTCTTGTCAGAGGTGGGTAATCATATTCGATCTTCCCTTCTATAATAATATTATCGACACCTTTCCCCTTTTCTATTTCTATATATCGTTCTCTCTCATCGATCTTCTTCTTGAAATCATAAAGGCTTATCATTCCTCGTGTATAAGAATACGCAAACAGAAGTACGGATAATGAAAGGAGTATTATTTGGGCAACCTTCATCCATTTATCCGAAAAGCCTAAATTAACGAACAAGATAGCCGACGCAGCAGCAATAAACACTACAATACCAAACCATACCCGATGTGGAAAGATAGGAGCAGCAGCCATAACAACAGTAGCAACCATAGCTGTAAGAAAGAACAATAAAGACAATGATAAGGTTTCCTTTACGTTTTCTCTTACTCCTTTTTTCAGATATATCAAGAGAAGTAAGAAATATATTAAGAATGGATAGAGGGCATATTCAACAAGGCTCTTGGCAATAGATGTCAAGCGATAGAAATAGAATAATATTTTTGATTCGTCAGAAGCCCCCATGCCACTTACCGTAATTTCATTACGTATATAATTTCCGGGAGCAGCAAGCATCACAATTCCGCCAATCAACAAACCGGCTAAACCGAAGATTGCCCATAATGGAATATTAATCTTTTGGTAATGATACAAGATTATGATGCCGATTACGAAGAATGCTGCGGCAACAAACATATTTTCATTCGTCCATCCGGCAATAATTCCAAACAAAAACATATGCACAGATCTCTGAACAGAGTTTTCATTGGTGTCTTTATAATAATGACGGCAATAAACAGCAAGGAATGAAATGATTATAAATCCGCCCCATAAATAATTGGCACTTCCCGTTTTCCAAAATATACATTCGCCGAGGCTTGGGATGAAGAACCAAAGAAAAACATTGATGAGTAAGAATAATGAAATATTATGCTTTTGCTTACCCTTTGCGATAAAATATATGATGAGCACTAATGCAACATAAGCAATGCTGTTCAGTAGATCAGCCCACACTTTGTCTATATACAGCAAATACTGTGCTATGACATGCACGACAGATCGTCCACCCCATTCGAAATAATGATTATACTGACTAACAAAGATATCCTTGATGCCACTGATGCGATTGCCATCATCACCAAGCTTGAAGGTATAGCTCCAATCATCTATATAGATGGGATAGAGGCTATTCATAAAATAAATGCCAATGAATAACAACGTAACAATCCCCAAGAAAAGTTTATTTTCGACAATATACTTTTTCAAAGAATGTAGTTTATTCATTGGTCAATACATTTTTTTAATGAATAAAGGATGTATCAGAACTTCATCGCTCTGTCCATCTGACGTTTATCATCCTTCTCGCGCAGAGACTGACGTTTATCATAGCTTTTCTTACCACGGGCAATAGCTATAACCACCTTTGCCAATCCTCGTTCGTTGATAAACATGCGCATAGGAACAATCGTATATCCGGTTTCTTTTACCTCTCGCTCAATTTTTTTCAACTCCTTGCGGTTGAGCAACAATTTTCGATCGCGACGTGCAACATGATTGTTATATGAGCCATAAAAATATTCAGCTATATACATATTCTTTACCCACAATTCGCCTTTTTCTATCAGGCAAAAAGTATCCACAAGACTCGCCTTACCCAAACGGATCGATTTGATTTCCGTTCCGGTAAGCACGATTCCGGCAGTAAATGTATCAAGCAGTTCGTAGTCGAAACCGGCTCGCTTATTTTTTATGTTTATTTTCTGATTCTGAGAAGCCATTAATGCTCTTATTTTTCTCTGATAAATATGTTGATCGGTGTACCCGTCAGATTCCAATTGTCGCGGATACGATTCTCAAGGAAGCGTCTGTACGGTTCTTTTACCCATTGAGGCAGGTTACAGAAGAACACAAATGACGGCACTTGCGTATTTGGCAACTGAGTAACATATTTTATTTTGACATATTTTCCCTTATTCGATGGTGGAGGTGTCGCTTCTATTATCGGCAACATAACCTCATTCAACTTATGAGTAGGAATTTTTGTTTTACGTATTTCGTATACTTCTTTAGCTGTTTCCAACACCTTGAAGATACGTTGTTTTGTCATTGCTGATGCAAATATAATTGGGAAATCAACAAACGGAGCAAGACGCTGACGGATTGCTTTCTCGAATGTTTTTATTACGATCTGCTCTTTGTTTTCCACCAAATCCCATTTGTTGACACACACTACCAATCCTTTGTGGTTTTTCTGTATCAGAGAAAATATGTTCAAATCCTGACTTTCAATTCCTTTTGTGGCATCAATCATCAAAACACAGACATCGGAATTTTCGATTGCTTTTATAGAACGAATAACAGAATAATACTCAAGTCCTTCGTCTACTTTTCCTTTCTTGCGTATACCTGCCGTATCTACAAGATAAAAATCCATACCGAATTTATCGTATTTCGTATAGATTGAATCGCGAGTCGTACCGGCAATATTGGTTACTATATTTCTTTCTTCGCCGATCAAAGCATTCACTAAAGATGATTTTCCTGCATTCGGACGTCCCACGATTGCAATACGTGGTATCTCCTCTAACAGTTCTTCTTCGCCCTGTTTTGTGAATTTAGTCAATATGAGATCTAACAAGTCTCCCGTACCCGATCCGTTGATTGCCGATATATTTACCGGATCACCCAGTCCTAACGAATAAAACTCGGCCGAACTTGCGTGGAAAGAGAAATTATCCGCTTTGTTGGATACAAGAATAATCGGTTTGCTTGATCGTCTCAGAATGTTTGTTACATTTAGGTCGAGATCAGTCAATCCGTTCATTACGTCCAACACAAACATGATAACATCAGCTTCTTCGATAGCTATCTTAACCTGCTTATTGATCTCTTCCTCAAACACATCTTCAGAGTTAACAACCCATCCTCCGGTATCGACCAATGAGAATTCTTGTCCACCCCACTCTACTTTGCCATATTGTCTGTCGCGTGTTGTTCCGGCAGTTTCATCCACTATCGCCTGACGACTTTCTGTCAACCGATTAAATAATGTAGACTTACCAACATTAGGTCGCCCAACTATCGCTACTAAATTACCCATAAAATATTTTTATAAATTAGGATACAAAGATAATACTAATTTCTGGCATATATGTGTACAAGAAAGGCTTGCCTCGTAAAAAAGCAAGCCTATATAGTTAATTCATGCGTTGTTTCTTATTTGAATGTATATTTAACATTGAGCCATATCAAAGAGTCTGACTCAGATGACATATCAGATAGCGAATTATATTTACTCAATTTCAATGCCTTATCAACATCCATCAACGCCTCGCCGACAAATGTATATACGGAATCCTGAGTGGCGTCATGGTTGAGATTCGGATAACGGCAGAAACCTTGAGTCAGATATAGTTCCTCGGTTGTTCCACAGGCTATAAATACTTTCGACCCATCCGTTTTGTATGTATACAACGAATCGCCAACAAAGTCATATTTAGATACTATTTTCACATTATCCTTGACGAATGTAACCATGCCGTCATGAAACTCGACAGTCATATTGCCATGTAATGTGCTGTCGTAATTGAAGTACTTGAATATCAATTGCACCGAGTCGGTACTTAAGACCTCTTTGCCTCCACCGGGAGAGCCCATATACATTGTTAACAATGCCTCCGGCGACTGCCTTATCATCACACTGCTTTCGTTACCTTCGTTGCTACATGCCACAAAGAGGAAAGATATTGACAGAAATACAAGAACTATTTTTTTCATTCTGATTGACTAAAAAATGGAAGTGTAAAGATAATAAAAACACAATGTCTTTTTCGTAACAAACGGAAGATTACAAAAAAAGGAATCTTTCGATTCCTTCTCTTATATTATTTTCGATTCCTTTTTGGCTGATGATGCTGTGGCGCTTTCTGCATTGATAAAGGAGTTAACGTTACATTTTTGAATTGGATGTCTTTCCCTTCACTCTGCAAACCTATAAATCCTTCTTTCACTTTGTTGGTTCCTTTGTTCTGAAAAACGCCGTTGATATAAACTGTTATCACTCCATTCTGGCAATATATATCGGCTTTATTCCATTCTCCGGCTTTTTTCTCTGTCGATTCGCTTTTTTTCTTCACAACAGGAAATGCTGGACGCTCTTCTCCTGCCGGAGTTTTAAATTCTCTCAGATCCGAACCTCCAAGAAGAACAAAATCGCCTGCATCACCTGCATGCAATTGGCATTCTATACCATTCGGAAAAGGATTAGTCGGCTCTTCTATCAGTAAGAAAATACCACTATTGGTAGCAACACCGTTTGGCCAACGCCATTCTGCCTGCAAATGAAAGTTCCCATATTTTTTCTGTGTATACATATACCCGAATGGATCACCTTTGATATGTATCATTCCGTCTTTTATCGTAAACACCTTTTCTGCCGGAACTTTATGTTCTTTAACTACAAAGTTCCAATTGAGTAAATCTTTGCCATTGAAAAGTTGCTCTACTTCTTGAGCCGACACCTGTCCGACAAAAAATATTGCTATCAAACACGATGCGACTGTTGTTAAAATTCTCTTTTTTGTTCTCATGGTTTTTATTTTAGAAATTCACTGATTTTGTCAAAGATATATATAAATTGTTTATCCACCTCATCGGCTATTTTTGTCAATGCAGGGAAAGGATCTTCATGTTTATATTTGTATGGAAGATCGAAAACATCGACATTGATCGCGATATCGCGTTTGCTGCCTTGCATTGTGTTCATCACTTCGTAGGGCGGCACCACCTCATCCTGAGCCAAAGTTACGGCATAAAATTGGTCTTGCATTTCTCTGAATTTGGTTTCCCTGTATTTCGTCAATGTCTTGTAGTTGAGCATGCATTTAAAATTCACACCTTCGATGCATGGTTCACTCAGATACTTGTTCAGAATTTCGTCATGCTTCATGTGGCTCTCGATATGTTCTACCACATAAGAATATAAGCTCACATTGGCTTCACTATCCAATATGAATTTAGATACCGGAAACAAGCGGTTAAAAACCGCTCCTCCACAAAAAGTTGCATATTTAGACTTAGAGAAATATCCGTTCTTGTTTGTCATCATCAGTATTTGACCCAAGAATGTGCCGATAGAATAGGAACAGAAATCAATGGTTGCCTCTTTGTCAATCATCAGATGCTTGTCTGCTTTGATGTTTTCGACAAAGTCTATTGCGTCATAATAGGTCTGAAGTCCCGACCAGATAAATCGCTTAGGCTTGTTGTGTAGCCGTGTGCTGATGGCTACATTCGACAGGCTGGAGCCTATGACCTCGGGATGCCGGAATTTGCGTTCCTCGCTGATCTTATACATTTCGTGAGCACCGCTCCACGCAGCAGGCGCGCGATTCATATGAAATGCTATGGGGAAGAAAACGACCGACTTTCCTGTTTTTTTTACTATATGGTAAGCCCACGGCAGATATTTATACCATGTTTTTTCATTGAATCCGTGGAACATCAATACTATGCCTTTCGATTTTTGCTCTCCGCAAGGCATCATCATGTGATAACGGAAGTTGATATTTTCCGAGATTTCGGCATCAGTCTTATTCAGCATTTGTCGAATGATATCCGGCTCATAATCTTCGGGCGAAGGCGGAGTATATTCGTGGTTGTCAGGATTTTCTAAGCCACCCGGCAGTATCGATTGATAGTTGGATTTAAAATCGAAGTTCTTAATTACAACCCTGTCATCGACAGCAATAACTTCATCGTCATAATTGACAAGTGCTTTCAGACGATTAAAAAGATCAATGTACTTCATTTCAATTCTTCATTTCGAGACCAGAAATTGATGTCCGATTCTGCAAAACAAACATTTTCTCAATTCACAATACTCGCGCCGAAGCTGTATCATAGATTGAGAATCTGCCGCATTGCAAAGAGGCATTTTCAATTTTCCAAAACTGGTCGTTATCGTATTCTTTTCGGGCTTTATCTGTTCCAGAAATGTGGTTGCCCGTTCGCACATTTCGTCGTTTCCAATACTTTTCCCGTAAGAAAATAGCACCGGTACAACCGAATTTATAAGTATAATATCTAAGGATGAGTCTCCCAGATATTTTGATTTCCTTTCACTTTCTATACCGAAGCTGTAATGCGTTTGCCAATACTCTGAGGCATTGACATGAAACATCAATCGCAACTGTCCTATATCTTCGCACTTTATTATTTTAGAAAAAAGTCCGTGCGACTGATAAAGCAAATTCGCCAGTTGAGCAATCCTTATTTGGGGGAAAGCCGTAGGGCGACTTCTTAGCTTCTTAAATAAAAACGCATCAAGTGATTGTAAAGTATATTTTGTACGTAAAAACTCATATTCTTTTTGCAATTTTCTGAAATAATCATCTTCCACATCAGCCGTTTCGAGCATTCCTGCCTGACCAAATAGCAAGGCTTCGGTTTGATCGATATTATCGCCTTGTTTCTGCATATACCTGAGAGGTAAACTGAGAGCCAGTCTTTCGAATGAATCAGAATTGAGCCCAAATCCAAAATTGCGGGACAAAATCACATAGAATACATCGTCCCACGATCCGTTATAACGATCGAGAAGATCGAATACGTGATTTGATTTACGTTCGAGCCGTTCGATAAGAAGACGGCTCATCCACGAGTGAAGATGAAAAGACGGCATGTCGCCAATATAATTGGCACAAGGTGTCTGCATTCCCGAGTGCAGCAGAAAGTCATGATTATCTTTTATTCCTTGCGGAACAACTATTTTACATTGAGGTATACTCTTATTCAGCTGATTACAAACCTCGCCATTCACTTTTTCTACAATATGCAATATGACAGAGTTGTAATTGGCATTTTCGTGGTGTTTATGTTTTACCCATTCATCCGATGAAGTATGTATTTCAACATTGCCTGCCCACATTTCGCCATCAATCTTCACTTTGGCATTGAAAAAGTCCGGCCCCTGATTTGTGTTATGTATGCCGACATCGATTACCTCGACCGACAAACCATCTGTTGTGATGAGGGCATTCTCAAACAATCGATATTTCCATACATAATGCAGAATGTCCTCCATATCGTCTATCGTGTATTTTTGATTTTAACCTCTCTTCAAAGTTAAGAAAAAATATTACAGACCGGTTATCCCCATTTGCCTCATCAAGAAACAGGCATTCATATTCTGGGCAACACCTTCCCTTATTTTGTAAGAGAACGAAAGTCGGTCATTTTTTATATCTGCCTCGAAACAGTGATTTTTCACTGCTTCGGGAAATTCTGCCTCCAAATTACCCAATTCTAAATCGTGAGTGGCGATGATGCCATTCCCCTTTAATGAGACTAATTGTTTCATAAGGGCTATCGATCCTTTTTGCTTATCTTCCGAATTTGTACCTTTCAGAATTTCATCTAATATGATGAATAGCTTTTCTCCCGATTGCAGGCGGTCTATTATCATTTTCAACCTTTTCAGCTCAGCAAAGAAATACGATTCATTATCGTTGAGCGAGTCGGAAGTTCTCAGGTTAGTAACCAACCGGAAAGGATGACATTTCAGTTTGTCGGCGCATACAGGCAATCCTATTCCTGCAAACATAAGGCTGACCCCTACCGTACGAAAATAGGTGCTTTTACCCGCCATATTAGCCCCCGTAACAACCAAAAAAAACGGACGCTGATGAAGTGAAACATCGTTGCGCACGCAGACGTCTCTCTTTATGAGAGGATGCCCCAAATTCACGGCTTCGAAACCGTAAGAATCGGTTATTTCGGGATAGGTATAATCAGGATGGTTGTAGGCATACACCGACAATGACACAAGGGCATCTATCTTACCTAAGGCATCGAACCATTCAGCTATTTCCTTATCATATTCCCTCATCCATTTTTCAGTCTTTATGGCATATCTTACTGTCCACATCAACAGTGGATTGAGAAAAAGAATCCCTACGAATGTGAATCCTTGCTCGAGATTGCTGATCAGATATTTGAGTTTGGATATGGCAACCGATGCCGACCCTTTAGACAACAATATGTGTTGTATTTCAACCAATTCGGGACTGTCAATTTTTTCGTTTTCTATCAGTCGGAATAAATTGGAATATGATTGCAACAGGTCAGCTTTTTTTCCGACTCTATTCAGTTTCTTATTGATGCTCTTCATCGGAATAGAACTGACCGCAATAGCAACGACCCATGCAATGATGAAGAAACTGTCTGAGACATAATTGAGTGCGTAAAGAACGATTGTGGACAAGAAAAGCACAGGTATTACGTATTGTAATATACGCCACATGAGGCTGTTGATTCCTGAACTAAACTGCGCAGATATATTTTTAATATCAAAACCTTCATCGTCATACATTGCTCCCAATGCTCTGAATTTTTTTATAAATTCGATATCCGTACTTAATTCCTGTACAGCCGCCTGACGTTTCTCGATCTGTTCTTTGTCCTCTAACGGGTTGGCGAATATATCTATTAAATGCTTCTTTCCGTAAGAGGATACGGCTCTGTTGACAGATTGAAATATGGATCGTTGTCCGAATATGTCTAAATCGACCGTGAAACGGTGGCTTGCGTCAACCGCTTCTGCTGCTCCATCGAATGCCGAATAGTCGTAATTGATACCTTTCAATTCATTCTGTGCATTTATGATCAGAATCTCGGTATATCTTTTCTCAGTGTATAAACGGTTGTGGTATTTGAGTAGAAATAGGAAGACGACAACAAGGGCAAAAATAATCCCTGTTATGAGTAGTCCATTACCCCATAGCATTATGCACAAAGCAATACATGCTAATACCAAAACCAGTCGCAATGTGCCTACTCTGAAAATCTTTTTCTTCAACAATGATAATTTTACAGTCTCTTCTTTTATCAACGATCGGTATCCCTCCTCTACTTCCTCTAATGTCATATAGTTTTATTGGTTTTATATTCTTCGTTTTTTAATGCTTTACCAATGCAAAGTAAATCAATTGCAGACATGTGAAATTATATACGCCAAATATCGGCAAACACACGGAAAGCAAAATTATGTCATTGCAAATTACGTAAAAATATTAGAAGTATTCTAACAAATAGATTGGTAAGACACAGCAGGTATGTGAAAATTTATTTAAACATATTCATTACGGATAAAATTATTCTTAACTTTGAAGCCATAAGGTAAGCAAGTTCTGATTTATCTATTATAGGAATAGAATACAGATTGGAGATGCAAAAACGACACAAGGGTACGGTCAACAAACACAAAAACGTGTTACCTTTGTAGCCTTTTAGCAGAAGAGTGTTGCTTTTTTAATTCTCAGCTCTACTTCTCTTATTTGTTTTGTCTACTGAATAAAAATATATGCCGGAAATTAACTTGAAAGGAATGGGAGTAGCACTGATTACTCCATTTAATGAGGATGGGAGTATTGATTTTGACGCTTTGTCCTCTCTCATCGAATACCAAATAGAAGGTGGTATCAATTACTTGGTTGTATTGGGCACTACTGCCGAAACACCGACGTTGAGTGATGATGAGAAGAATGAGGTTGTCGAATTTGTTACCGATAAAGTAAACGGTCGCATACCCATCATACTTGGCGAAGGTGGAAATAATACTCGTGCCATTGTAGACAAGCTGAAAAAGAATAATTATCCTAAGGGTATAGATGGCATCCTTTCGGTAGTCCCATATTACAACAAGCCCACGCAAGAGGGTATATACCAGCATTATAAAGCAATAGCGGAAGCGTCTTCCTATCCTGTCATATTATATAACGTGCCGGGGCGTACGGGTGTGAATATGACTGCTGCGACAACCTTGCGTCTTGCCCGAGAGTTTTCCAACATTGTGGCTATCAAGGAGGCATCGGGGAATATTTGTCAGATAAACGAAATAATAAAAGACAAGCCAACAGGATTTGAAGTGATATCGGGTGATGATGGCATCACGCTCTCCCTGATTGAGATGGGAGGAATAGGGGTGATCTCGGTTATAGGTAACGCTTTTCCGAAAGAGTTTGCACAGATGACCACACTTGCACTTAATGGCAAACAAGAAGAAGCACGTAACATACATTACGAATTGAGTGAATTATACGACCTGCTATTCGTTGATGGCAACCCAGCCGGAGTAAAAAGCATGCTTCGCTATATGAATCGTGTAAAAAATGTACTACGCCTGCCTCTTATGCCGACATCTGAGCAGACCACCAAGAAAATAAATTCAGCACTAACAAAACTGAATATCAATAGATAAGAGCCGGCAAGATGAAAAAGATGTAAAAAAGCAGGTATTTTACTTGTAAAATACATAAAACAGTTCTATCTTTGCATCGCAATTAAGCAATGGCTTCGTAGCTCAACTGTATAGAGCATCTGACTACGGATCAGAAGGTTGAAGGTTAGAATCCTTCCGAGGTCACTATATGAAAATCAAGCGGTTATATTAGTTTATAGCCGCTTTTTTATATCTATAAGGCTGTAAATTTAAGTGAAAAAACATAAGAAAACATACATGAAAAAGGTATATTTCGTATCTTGTTTACAAATAGTTTACACTGAAATTTAATGTTATGGCGACGTTTAAACCTGTAATTAGAAGAAAAGATTAGATAGAACATATTTAGTTTACATACGATCATTTGATAATCATTTCCGAAAGTGCTGATTCCCGACTTGTGAGGAAAATACGAAATTCGGGGCTTAAGATATTCCCTGCCTATAAATTTAAGGGCTCAATGAACCTATCGACGTATATAATCACGGTATAGATGCAAGTTAATATGTGATATTGGAGGAGGTACTCGGCAGACGAAATGAAGTTCAGATGTGTCGGAATATTTAGTTGGTAAAAAGATGTCAAAAACAAATCGTTTATAATGGCATGATATTTGATGGTATTTCTCAGTTATTAATTAATCAATAAATCATAATAACTATGCATAAAGTTACTCGTTTCACCCATATTGGATTTCAATTTAATTCATGTAAGGATTCTGGTGTCAATCTTGATATTGAGGAGGTTCAAATACAAATAGAGAATAAGAATCTTTTCCCTTGGCTTCAAAAGAAGCTTCCAGATTTAGACATATCCCGGTATAGTCAAAAGGAGTTGGATGAAATAGGAGAATATTTCTATCAAACAGACAGTTGTTATGGAAGTAATCATTTTGGGGTGAAAAATGATGGTCTTTTACTCCTTGTTGCTTATTGCCTTGAAGGAGCTCAAAATAATTTTAAACCATAGATAAACTACTGCTAAGTATTTTTGATCCAAGCAATTCTCTTCGGATTTTTTTATTTCTATCTATATATTAGAAGAAAGCCATTTAAAGCGATTAAATATATAGCCGATTTAGTTCGTCGCAACAATGAATTTCAAAGAGGTGTTGCTGATGCTTCATCAATATGCTGTTAATCAAAAAAAATAATGGTTAAGATAGTGAGCCGATCGATCAATATTTATAACCAATATAGACCACATTGGAGTTCTGTGTTATTAACCCCAAATTAGATGCATCAACAAAAGAATATTAAAAAACCGGTGTACAAGAAAAAAGAATAGCAGTAAGAAAATTTCTACTGCTAATAATAATTTTATATTTGTATAAATATGTCAACCTATTTCAGGACGATACAGTTGGTAAACACGACTCTATTTTCTGAATCGCAGATTCTAAATTTGATGGCCGAGGAACAGGGTTATGTATTTCCCCCTTGCTTGTCAATAATGAAATAAGACGGAAGGCCCGATAAATTATTTTCAGCTCTAAATAGTTTTGATGCATTGTCATCTAAAAAGAAATTTTCTCCAAGAACATTATTCCTTGTTATAGTTTCTTCCCATTTCTCTATTTTCGATTCTAAACACAGGTTAATAAAAAAATAACATCTTTGTCTTTAAGGTATTTATGCAAATTAGGAGTAAACTCAAATTCTCTTTGGCATTAACTCATCCTGCTTTTGAGAACAGGATGAGAAGACCTATAGACATCCGAGTATTAAACAAAATATTTTCATTAAACCTTTTAGGCTCATAACAAAGTTGTTATTTAGTTTTTTTATTTCAGTTTCTTCGCAAGCTCTGATGATAGGTAGAAAGTCTCTGTCTTGTCTACATATACAGTTACTGAGCCAATGCTGAATGGTTGATCATTCAAATATGCTATTGATTTGTAAGCCGGCACTTTCAGTGTATAGCCATTCTTTTTAACTATCAACGTAGGCATTTTCTCATCTGCCGTGCTGTCCACTTCCAATTCGCATCCGGCAAAAACATCGGTGTGCTTCGCGAAGATTTGTTTTGTCAATTCAGGCAATCTTGTCTTAAGCCCTAATACATCTGACAAATAATGATTTATATCCACATTTGTATTCATACCCACAGGGATATCTCCTTTGGGATGATATGCCGCAAGGAATACCTCTTCACCGGTGTGTCCTCCTGTCGTGAATCCGAAATATGTTCTACTATTCATAATCTTACAGAGAGTAGATGTCATGTTAGGCCCATCAGCTACTTTCATATAATTTTCAGCTTTGTAGTTTTTAGACGAAAGCAATTTTTCCAACTCATCGTCTTTCAAGTCTATGCCTGTATATTCTTTCATCACAGCCTTAAAATCTTCCGGTTTTTGTTTCAGCAAGATCTCCTCCATTCCGGCAGCAGTTCTTTTATATTTCGACACTGCACCAAATAGCTTATCTATACTTGCTTTGTCGTATCCGTTCAGGCTGTAACTTCCTAACGTGAATCCGCTGTTACCATGATCGGGAAGAATAATAACCGTTGTGTTACCGTCTTTTTTAGCAAAGTCTATCACTTCTTTTACAGCATTGTCGAAAGCAATATACTCGGTAATACAACCAACTGCGTCGTTAGCATGTGCCAACCAGTCTATCTTACTGCCTTCTACCATCAAGAAGAAACCGTCTTTGTCTTTAGAAAGCAGGTCGATTGCTTTTTTTGTCATTTCGGCTAATGAAGGCTCTTCCGCCGGATCGCGATTGATATCGTACGACATGTCTTTGTCTTTAAATAATGCCCATGCCTTGCCATCCTTATGGTTTCTGAATCCGTTGATATCGTTGGCGTAATATGATATTCCTTCATTCTTGAAATGCTCTTTCATGTCATCCGAAACAAGAGTTGTTCCACCACCAAACATTACATCCAGATTTTGATATGCCATCTGTGGTGCAATTCTGTCATACGAACCACGATTGTAATAGTGCGAAGAACAGTCTGCTGGCGTAGCATGAGGAAACTCAACCGTAACTACTAATCCGGTCGATTTTTTCTTTTCTATTCTTGCAGCTTCTAATGCTGTTGCAAGAGGTTGGTATGCCATAGATGGGTCTACTGCAACAAGGTCGTTGTCGGGGTCGGCAACGGGATATATTGCTACATTTCCTGTTTGTTGAGGCATCCCTGTCATATAGGCAGAGGTGGTTGGAGCAGAGTCTCCGATAGGAGCATTCGATGAGAATGTTTTCACTGTTCCGCAGATATACGGATCAATATTGAGAGCATTTCCCATGTTATTGTAAATCTTATACCACCGGGCAGCAGATACTACTCCGATAGAAGTTCCGTCAGGAATCATTACGATAACATTCTTTGTCGGTTTTACTTTTTTTCTGTACGCATCTCCATTATATGTTTGCCCAAACGCAAATGTTACGGAGAGAATTAATAACGATAAAGTAATAAAATGTTTTTTCATGCTTATTGTATTTAGTAAAATTATTTATTCATATCTTATTGATTTTGCAGGTGATATCTTAGCTATCACGTACGATGGACCTACCATCGTAAGGATAGAAATCAAAAATGTACCGACATTAAGTAATAATATATACCACCAGTTTATTTCCATCGGAACTATTGCTGTATAGTATGTATCGGCATCAAGTTTGAATATCCCGAATGTTCTCTGTGCAAATATAATTGCCAGTGCAACAGCATTACCTATCAGCATACCCTTGAGCACGAGGAAGGACGAAACATACAAAAATGTTCTCCGGATGCTGTCGTCTCTTGCACCTAAGGTTTTCAATACGCCAATCATATTAGTTCGTTCTATAATGATAATCAACAATCCTGATATCATCGTAAAAGCAGAGATAGCTAAAGTGAGAATGATGATGATAACGACATTCATATCCAACAAGCCTAACCATTCGAAAATAGCAGGTTCTATTTCTTTGATAGATTGTGTGTACAATGTATTTCCCTGTTTATCAGTCGTAGACATCATATCTATCCACAGATCGTCTTTCACATTGTCAAGATCGTCAAAGTCATCAATCAATATCTCTATTCCGCTCACAAGATTTTTGTCAGACCATCCGTTTAGCTTCTGCACCAAATCGAGATCAGTCAAGACAAACATCTTATCATAGTTTTCAAAGTCGGTATTGTATATGCCTTGTATATGCAGTTTCCTTACTCGCGGAGGTTTCATTTCTCCGTCTTGCTGTTCTATGAAATAGATGAGGAAATTATCGCCTAAACTTAAATGCAGTTTATTAGCAATATATTTTGAGATAATGGCTTTGTTGCCAACAGAATCTTTGGCGTTAAGAGTTGATCCTTCAACGATGTTTTGCTCAAAGAAGTCCCAACGGAAATCATCTCCTACTCCTTTCAGTACAACCCCCTGAAATGCCGAATCGCCTTTTATTATTCCGCCCTTTGTGGCAAATACTTCGGTGTGTTTTATTTCGGGTCTGGAATTTAATTCCTCACGCAGCTCTTCGTCTGCATAGATAGGCAGAGATATGTACGACGACTTGGCGTCTAAGTTGGTAATCTGTATATGAGAAGCAAAGCCGACAATCTTGTCGCGTATTGTATTTTTGAATCCGATGATGATAGATACCGAAAGGATAATAGCACATAATCCCACTGCTATGCCGGCGATGGCGATTTTTATAGCGGGCGAAGAAGCTCTTTTTTCACCTTTCGTCTTTTGAAAATGTATTCGTTTTGCTATAAAAAAATCAAGATTCACAATCTATGTCTTTGTTTAAAATAAAAATCCTTGTTCCGATTCTTTTGTTCTCCCTAAATGCTTATATGCAAGCTCTGTGACCTCTCGTCCTCTCGGAGTTCGTTTCATAAAACCTTCTTTGATAAGAAAAGGCTCATACACCTCCTCTATGGTTCCCGAATCTTCGCCTAGCGCGGTTGCAATGGTAGTGATGCCAACCCACCTTTAAATTTGTCGATGATGGTCAACAATATTTTATTGTCTATTTCATCCAATCCATATCGGTCGATATTCAAGGCTTCGAGAGAATAGGTGGCAATATCACGATCTATCTTGCCAGACCCTTTCACTTGTGCAAAGTCTCTCACACGGCGCAGCAGAGCGTTAGCTATACGGGGAGTTCCTCGACTGCGTGATGCAATCTCTGCGGCTGCATCCTTTGAGCATGGTACATCGAGTATCTTTGCCGACCGGATAATGATATTGGTAAGCGTTTCGTTATCATAATATTCGAGATGCATATTGATGCCAAATCGAGCACGCAAAGGACTGGTAAGCAATCCGCTGCGAGTAGTTGCGCCGATAAGGGTAAACGGATTCAGCTCTATTTGCACCGAACGGGCACTTGGCCCTTTGTCTATCATTATGTCGATACGATAGTCCTCCATCGCGCTATACAGATATTCTTCCACAATAGGCGACAGGCGATGTATCTCATCAATAAATAAAACGTCATTCGGCTCAAGTGATGTCAGCAATCCCGCTAAATCTCCAGGTTTGTCGAGCACAGGTCCTGACGTGATTTTAAAGCCGACGCTCAACTCATTGGCTATAATGTTGGACAGGGTTGTCTTCCCCAATCCGGGAGGCCCATGCAACAAAGTGTGATCTAACGACTCGCCACGCATCTTGGCTGCAAGTACAAATATCTTGAGGTTCTCTACGACCTTGTTCTGCCCGCTAAAATTGGAGAAGCTGAGAGGACGAAGAGCATTCTCAAAATCCCTCTCAGTATCAGCCATATTGCCTTTGTGTATGTCAAATATTTCTTCCATATATCAAGACTCAAAGATACAGCAATTATTTGCGAACTTCAAGAATTATAATTTTTTATAACAGTCCTATTTCTTATTTCGCCCTCATGTCTGTCAGCAAAACAGGAAAGTCGTCGCTACCCGACGATTCCTCATACACTGTCAGTCCGAAGAAGTGTGTGGCACAGATAAGGTGGTTCATCAATTCCGCTACTATGGTTTCATATTCTTTCCATACAGTAGTGTTGGTAAACGTATATATCTCCACGGGCAAACCTGTCGACACGGGAGCCAGTTCTCTGACCATAAGCGTCAATGACTGATGAATATTTGGATGATGTTTCAGATAGTTGATGCAGTAGGCAATATACACGTCTATATTTGTCAGCATATGTCCCTCTGCGGTCAGTCCGCTATCCATTTTGTCCCAGTCGGCACGTTGCGAGAAAGTTTTAGTCTTGGTATCTATATATTCAGCCAGTCCGGGCACTTTTTTATATTTGTCAATTTCTTCGTTATTGATAAAGCGTATTGATAATTGTTTTATATAGATCGCTCTTTTCAGCCGGCGACCTCCCGATTCTCTCATTCCGCGCCAGTTCTGAAACGAATCGGAGATCAACGCGTATGTAGGAATTGTAGTAATTGTCTTATCAAAGTTGCGCACCTTGACGGTGGTCAGGTTAACTTCCTCAACATCTCCGTCAGCACCATATTTATTCATAGTTATCCAGTCTCCGATCTGCACCATATTGTTAGTCGATATCTGTATGCTACCTACAAATCCCATAATGGTATCTTTGAACATCAACAGCAACACCGCCGAGGCTGCTCCCATCGCCGTAAAGAATGTCCCCAACGATTTGTCGGTAATGATGCAATATACACTGCCGGCTCCGATGATATAGAATATAATCTGAACAACCTGCACATAACTTTTCATCGGTTTTTTGTGAAATGCAGGTTTGGTGCTCAATATATCGCCAAAAGATTTGATGAGTGCCACCAATGTCCATATTACCATAAATACGGCATATATATCAGTCAGCTTTATGAGGGGGGTGATCATAAACTGGAAATCTTCGAAAATGATACGAATGACTCCCCTTATGAATGTATAAGGTATAATCAGTGCCAAGAAGTGTGGTAATCGGTTATTTTGGGCAAATTTAAAGAAATCGATATTAGTCAATTTGTATGCCCTGTCTGATATAAAATTGAGAATGATCTTCGTTACTTTTTGCAGTATATATACTGTTACTATTGTGATAAGTGTAATCACAATCATTTTGGAAACCATAACCAAGCTTTCCGATACACCCCACGACAAGAGCGTTTTCTCTAACCAATCATGAATGGAACCGACAATTGTTTGTAAATCCAGTTCCACGTCCTTTAATTCATCTATTTCCATTTCTTAGTATGGGTCTTTTAATTCTTTTTTCTACGCAGGAATTTATAATCCTTATCAAAAATTACTTCAATTGTATCATTCATGTTATACACTCGTCCACTCTGTGCAAGAAACACTTTCACCGAGTCGGTTTCGTGATGCTCACCTTTATACCTCCAATTGCCTGACACATACGCTTTTAGAATATACGTATCTTCCGGCGTTTGCTTATCCTCTTCGGCCATTTCTTCATACGATATAGGAGTGATCTGTTTTATTGTCGTTATTGTCTTATTCTTCTCGTCGCCTTCTCTGAAATGAAGTTTGACATTTGCTACCATCTGCTCCATACGGCGTGTATAGGTTATGTCGCACGACACGAATGAAAATATTAATGCTACAAAAAGCGTATGTGTGATAATGCGTCTCATAAGCGGATTTTGTTTAAACAAGAAAAGCTTGTAAGATATTGAATGTATCCTGCCAAGCTTTTCCATCTGGTTATAAAAATTTACTTATTTTTTTTGTCGTCTTTCGTTGTTTTGTCTTCGCCAGCCAAAGGGATAGTTACCGTCTCTTTCGCGTCTTCTCCTTTCAGATAAGTAGGAAGGTTCATTCCTGCCATATTGAACAAATCATTTAAAGGGGGAACAGATTTCATCAACCCCGACATAAAGTTAGCTGTCGTAGTTTGGTTATTACCGGCACCTGCACCATTCGGCGAATCCCAAACAGTAATCTTATCAATCTTGATATTCTTGATGGCTTCCACCTGAGTTTTAACCAGTTCCGGCAACTTTTCGATCAACAACAATTGGTATGCAGCAGTAGGATCGTTGTTGGCAGCGTGTACCATATCTTTGTATCCTTCTGCCTGCTTGGTCAATATTTCGTAGATACCTCTCGCTTCTGCATCCATTTTTGCAAATATTGCATCGGCTTCCCCTTTTGCTTGCTCTCTTAGCTTTTCTGCTTGCGCCTGTGCTTCGATGATGATCTTTTGTTTTTCAATTTCAGTTGGCACCACTACATTGGCAATCTGCGTAGAACGTTCTCTTTCGGCACGAGCCAACTCGGCATTCTTTTCCGCAAGATATGCTTCTTCCAAAGCTTTCGCTTGTTGTACTTTCTCAGCAGCGATGGCGATTTTCAGAGCTTCAGCTTCTTTTTCACGACGTTGAGCGTCGGAATTAGCAATGGTAATCTTAGCGATATTTTCCCCTTCAACAGCAATTGAGTTTGCTTCTGCCACTTTCACACGAGTATCTCTCGTTGCTTCTGCCTTACCAATAGATTCATCTCTGCTGGCTCCGGCAATACTTACCTCTCTATCTTTCTGCGTAATAGCTATTTTCACATCACGATCACGCGTTGTTTCGGCTATTTTCACATCACGATCTCGATCTGCAATAGCTTTCCCTGTTTCTCCAAGTTTTTCTTGTTCCGCCACGCTTACTTTCGCTTCATTGATAGCTTTTGCAGCAGCTTCTTTTCCTAATGCCTCGATGTATCCTGACTCGTCATTGATGTCGGTTACGTTCACATTGATCAGTTTCAGACCTATTTTGCGAAGCTCGGTATCAACATTTACAGATATATTATCTAAAAATTTATCTCTGTCCGAGTTGATTTCTTCGATCATCATCGTTGCGATAACTAGACGTAGCTGCCCCAACAAGCGTTCTGCGGCATTGTTCATATTATCTTTTTCCGTAGAGATAGCAATCGTAAAACGACAAGGAACATCAACACGAATATTCTGCTTACTCAGCGCACTTTTCAGGTTTGCCTCAATCGAAATCGGCTTAAGATCAAGATATGCAAAATCCTGTATAACAGGAACAATAAAGGCTCCACCACCGTGAATACATTTCGCTGATGCACCTCCTGTTCGTCCATACACAACAAGTATCTTATCGGATGGGCAACGCTTGTATCTCGATGCCATCGCCGCTACGAGCACACATACAACTATCGCCGCTGCAATAACAATAACAAGAGCTCCTCCTCCGTCAAAAAAGTTTAAATCCATAATTTTCTTTGTATTTATATATATTTGTTAAATTATTTTCAGATAGGCTTTACTATAAGCATGTTATCCTCCAATGCTGTAATTCTGACCACCATTCCAGTCTTCAAATCCATATCGGAAGGATTCATTGCTGTAAGTTCGCGGGTAGATCCATTTACGCTCACAAACACTTTACCTTTTCCCTTATTGTTAGCCGGAATATTAGTATATACGTCAGCCGTTTTTCCAACAGTATCTTCGATATTGAACGAATTATCTTCGGCAAGCCTCATCATGGCTCTCATTATGAAAAAGAATAGCGCAACAAAAACACAACCGATCAATGCAGCTACGAGGCTCAATATAATTTTGTTGTCAAACGAATAATAGAGTCCGACTCCTGCCCATCCCAATCCTAAAAGGAAATTGATAAGGTTACGCAGCGAAAACAGTTGGAACGAGGAACCTGCATCATCGAAATTACTGTCGAAATCGGCATCAACACCCGTGTCCGAATCTGCCCCCATAAAGGTCATAATAGTCTGTATAATAAATATTATGCTGGCAGCTATTGCGATATACCAATATATCTGCAAGGTAGAATCCATATTTGAAAAAAACTCTTTCATAGCAGTACTTATTTTAGAAATTATTTGGTTTACACAAATTTAATAAAATTCCTCAATTCACCAAGTGTATTTAGATAAAAAAACGGGCTTGTTGCTGATAAAATATAATTACCTTCGCTCAGTTTTTATTCAAACCAAAACTTAAATGATGATTATGAAAAACTGGTTATTTATTCCGATATTAATATTTACGCTTCTCCTTAGCAGCTACAGCAGTTATACTCCGCCATCCTTAGTTGCCGAGATTGACGGCTTAGGCAATGACACTATTCTTTTATTTATTCATCCATTATCAGAGGCAGTTGAAAATGACGCTAATTTAAAACAGGACACAATCGTCGCAAAGGACAACCGATTTGAATATACAGTTCCGTACGATGGCGATGCATTGGTATATTTTGTACCTAATTCGTTGACAAAATCGGAGACAGGAAGGAGATCCCTTTCTTTCTCGGGATTGATTCCGGTGATGATAAAATCGGGTAAACAGGTAAAACTAAAGGGTAAATTAGACGGTTCTTACATAGAATACAGCACTGACGACAAGGGGTTCAATAGCGATTACATGGCCAGCAGAAATGAATACAAGAATCTCCTTTTGGGGATGGATAGCCTAAACAATCTAATTCAGTTCTACACCATGTCCCCTCAAGCTCCACAGAATCAGGACAAATTGATTCATTCTTTGTTCGATAAAAGAAATGCAATTAGATACGAGCAAGATAAAGTGATGGTCAACTATATGAAAAAGAATTTAGACAAAGATTTATCAGGCTATTATCTGTTGCGGCGACCGACTGAATATTTCATTGAATATTATGACCAGTTAGAAAACAGCGTGAAGAATGGTGCGTTTAAAGTTCAATTGGATAAAATGTTGGTTGAGGCTAAAAAATATGAACAAAAAATAGAGAACGAGTCGAATGTAAAAGCTGGAGAAACAGCTCCCGACTTCACACTCAAAGATATTGAGGGAAATGATTTTACGCTATCATCAATAAAAGGGAAATATATTGTTCTCGACTTTTGGGGCAGTTGGTGTGGTCCGTGTATCAGTGGATTTCCTCATATGAAAGAGTATTACAATAAATATAAAGACAAGGTCGAGTTTGTCGGGATTGCATGTAAGGACAAAGAAGACAAATGGAAAAACGCTGTGGACAAGGCAGAACTCACATGGGTTCAATTGATAAACGACCCGAGTCGGGACGTAACTGTAACTTATTCCATTATGGCCTATCCGACAAAGATCATACTCGATGAAAATAGGAAAATCATAGCATTTATTCGGGGCGAATCTGTCGAGTTTTACAACAAGCTGGACGAGATACTCGAATAAGTCATAATCCTCTGGATGTCTGATCAGTGGCTCGCATTCAGAAATAAAGCTTTTAGAATACTTATTTTTCTCTCAAAAAATCACTACTTTTGGCGAATTTTTTGAGAGAAATGAAAAGTTATTATAGCCCTAAAGAAACGACAGCACAATTTGCTGCCTCAGGTATCTACAAGAGTAAGTTACCACTATCTAAGTTTTGTCTGTTAGCAACCCTCGGTGGAGTTTTTATCGCCTTCGGAGGTTTTCTGTCCGTCATCATCGCCGGAGGAATGCCGGGTGTTGGTGCCGAAAATCCGGGATTGATTAAATTTATTGCCGGAGCAGCTTTCCCCGTCGGTCTCATTATGGTATCTGTAACCGGAGCCGATCTGTTCACAAGCGATTGTGCAGCACTCGCCTACCCTGCTCTGCAAAAGCAGATTAAAATATCTACATTCGTCAAAATACTTATCTTGTCATACCTGTTCAATGGTATAGGTGCGCAACTTGTTGCCGGATTACTATCTTCGGGCTTAGGCTATTTCGACAAAGAACCGTGGCAATCGTATCTACATCACTATTCAGAAGCTAAGGTAAACCAAGATTTCCTTAAGGTATTCATCAAAGGTATCGGTGCTAACTGGCTTGTCTGCTTAGGTATGTGGATGGGCTATGCCTCGAAAAGCATCGAAGGAAAATGTATAGGAATATGGATTCCCGTTATGCTTTTCGTTACGTTAGGATACGAGCACTCCATTGCCAATCTCTTCTTTATTCCTGCTGCAATATATTCGGGTGCAGACATCATGTGGAGCGATTTCATCTTGCAGAACCTACTCCCCGCAACCTTAGGCAATCTCGTCGGCGGGTCGTTGCTCGTTGGTTGCGTGTATTGGTTCTTGTATCTGAAAGAAGAGAATACTGCCCACTAAATCGCATCCAAATTTCCTTTCTAAAGATCGTCATTTACCGCTCATCTATCCCCATCGTAGGAGAAGAGAAGCTATCTTATGCAAGATAAGAAGATAAACTCTACCTTATTTTGCTGTGGTCTTCTTTATTTTTAGTAATTTTGGCGGACTTGAAAATAAAATACATATAATCATCTTTTTATATTATGAATATCTCATATAATTGGCTTAAAGAATATCTTGATTTTGATCTTACTCCGGAAGAAACATCTGCTGCGCTAACATCTATCGGTCTCGAAACCGAAGGTATAGAAGAAGTGCAAGCCATAAAAGGTGGTCTTGAAGGGCTTATCGTTGCCGAAGTGTTGACATGCGTAGACCATCCCAATTCCGATCACTTACACGTTACGACTGTCGATCTGGGCGATGGTGTGCCATTGCAGGTAGTCTGCGGAGCACCCAATGTTGCAGCCGGACAAAAAGTGATTCTCGCAACGGTAGGGACAACAATGTATTCGGGAGAGGAATCATTCAAAATTAAGAAATCTAAAATCAGAGGCGAAGAGTCGAATGGTATGATTTGCGCCGAAGACGAAATAGGTATCGGAGAGAGCCACGACGGAATCATCGTTTTGCCGGCTGATGCCAAAGTGGGCACGTTAGCTAAGGATTATTATAATGTAAAAAGTGATTATGTTTTAGAGGTTGATATTACGCCAAACCGTGTCGATGCTGCTTCACATTTCGGAATAGCAAGAGACTTGGCAGCCTATCTGAAAAAAAACAAGAAGAAAGGGACTTTGACAAGACCGTCAATTGAGGCTTTCAAAAAAGAAATAGCAGAAGGAGAAGTCGTTGTTGAAGTGGAAAACAGCGAGGCTTGTCCACGATATGCTGGAGTAACAATCAAAGGCGTAGATGTAAAAGAAAGCCCCGAATGGTTGAAACAAAGCCTTGAGGCAATCGGATTGCGCGCAATAAATAATGTTGTGGATGTTACTAACTACGTTTTGCACGAACTCGGACATCCGCTACATGCTTTCGATATGGCACACATATCGGGAGGAAAAGTGATCGTGAAAACATTGCCCGAAGGAACAAAATTCACAACTCTTGACGAAGCTGAACGCACATTGAGCGACAGAGACCTTATGATCTGCAATGACAAGGAAGGCATGTGTATCGGTGGGGTATTTGGCGGATTGAGGTCGGGTGTAACAGAATCGACAAAAGATGTTTTTCTCGAATCGGCATACTTCAACCCTACATGGGTACGTAAAACGGCTCGCCGTCATGGATTGAACACCGATTCATCGTTCCGTTTCGAAAGAGGTTGCGACCCTAACGATACAATATACGTACTGAAAAGAGCTGCCTTGCTGATACAAGAAGTTGCAGGAGGACAAATTTGCGGAGAGATACAGGACGTATACCCGACACAAATAGAAAAACCGCAGGTAGAATTAACCTACAACAAGGTAAACAGTCTTATCGGCAAAACTATTGAAAAAGAGACTGTCAAATCTATTCTCAACAGTATTGAAATAGAGATTTTGAAAGAATCGGACGACCTGCTCACATTAGCTATTCCGACATATCGTGTCGATGTACTTCGCGATGTGGACGTTATCGAAGACATATTGCGCATATACGGGTACAATAATGTAGAGATAGGCGAAGGAGTAAAATCGAACTTATCGTACGAAACACCGACTGACAAGAGTTACCGTCTGCAAGAACTGATTGCTGAGCAATTGACCGGAGGAGGCTTCCGTGAGATAATGAATAACTCTCAGACTAAGGAAGCGTATTATTCCGAATCGGAGGTCTATCCTATTTCACATTCCGTTCGGCTGCTGAATCCATTGAGTGCCGACCTGAGTGTAATGCGCCAGACCATACTGTATGGCGGATTGGAAAGTATAGCATACAACAGAAATCGCAAAAATTCTGATTTAAGTTTCTACGAATTTGGGAATTGCTATTTCTACGATGCTGACAAAAAGATTGAAGGCGAGAATCTGAAAGAATACTCCGAAGAATTGCATCTTGGACTGTGGTTGACAGGTAATTCAGTGAGTACAAGTTGGGCGTCGTCAGACGAAAAAACATCGGTGTATCAACTGAAAGCGTACGTAGAAAATATACTTGGCAGATTGGGTATAAGTGGTAAGCAATATAGCTACGAACAATTTTCTAACGAAATATACAGTACGGGAGTAACCATCAAAACACGCAATCGTGAACTTGGTACCTTAGGTATTGTCAGCCAAAAACTCATGAAATCGTTCGACATAGCTGCTGAAGTATATTTTGCTGAGTTGAACTGGAACGCCTTAATGAAAGAGATAAAAACACACACAATTACATATAGCGAGATATCTAAATACCCATCAGTTAGCAGAGACTTGGCATTGTTGCTCGACAAGAATGTATTGTTCGATCAGATAGAACAAATCGCATTTAAAGCAGAACGCAAATTGTTGAAAAAAGTTTCTTTATTCGATGTATATGAAGGAAAGAATCTACCGGAAGGAAAAAAATCTTATGCAGTAAACTTCCTTCTTCAAGATGATGAAAAAACATTGAATGACAAGCAGATTGACGGAATAATGAACAAGATTTTCACAAGCATAGAAAAAGAATTGGGTGCTCAGTTGAGATAATGATAAACACCCGATTGTAACTAAAACCATTTTTTATCCATGAAACACAAAAGAAAGATCACATTGCTGTTAGCTTTAGCTTGCTGCATATCCGTTGCGATATCACAAAGCAAACAGGGTGAAGCAGGCAACTATCTGAACAACCGCAGCCCACTGGTGCAAAAGCCGTATATGGAGTTGCCCTTAGGTAGCATCAAAGCGCAAGGCTGGTTGTTAGAAATGCTCAAACGTCAAAAATCTGGAGCGACCGGGCATATGCACGAATTGTATCCGCAAGTTATGGGAGAGCGTAACGGATGGCTTGGCGGCGATGGCGATCAATGGGAAAGAGGACCATACTGGATCGACGGCCTTCTACCCCTTGCTTACATTCTCGACGACAAAGAACTGAAAGACAAAGCTCAACCTTGGGTTGAATGGGCATTGAACAGTCAGCGCGAAGACGGATTCTTCGGTCCAGCAAAAGACTATCCAGCCGAATCGGGAATACAACGCGACAATGCCGCAGACTGGTGGCCACGTATGGTTGTACTCAAAATTTTACAACAATACCATTCTGCAACAAAGGATCAACGTGTTGTATCTTTCATGACTAAGTATTTCCAATATCAATTGAAAACATTGCCGGAAAAACCTCTTGGCAATTGGACATATTGGGCTGAATATCGTGCATGTGATAACTTGCAAGCAGTATACTGGCTATATAATATAACCGGTGACTCGTTCTTGCTCGACTTGGGTAACTTGCTGCACAAACAAAGTATCAATTTCACCGACATGTTCAACAATGGACATACATTGAGCAACCAGGCAACAATACACTGTGTGAATCTTGCACAAGGTATAAAAGAACCGATTATCTACTATCAGCAAGCTAACGACAAAAAATATATTGATGCCGTAAAGAAAGGATTTGCCGATCTGAAGAAATACAACGGACAGGCACAAGGAATGTATGGTGGTGACGAACCTCTACATGGCAACAACCCTACTCAGGGCGTAGAACTTTGCTCTATCGTAGAGATGATGTTCTCGTTAGAGAAAATGATTGAGATAACAGGCGACCTTGCATTTGTAGATCATTTAGAGAAAGTAGCTTTCAATGCGCTACCGACACAGATAACTGACGACTTTATGCACAAACAATATCTACAACAAGCCAATCAGGTGATGGCTACAAGACACAAACGTAACTTCTACGAAGATTATAGCCATGTGTGCACCGATGTTGTTTACGGATCAAAAACGGGTTATCCGTGCTGTTATTCAAACATGCACCAAGGCTGGCCTAAATTCACACAAAACCTGTGGTATGCAACACCCGACAATGGGCTTGCCAGTCTCATATTCTCTCCGTCGGAGATTACAGCCAAAGTAGCAAACGGAATTGAGGTTCGCATTACAGAAGATACTTATTATCCGATGGATGATAAAATCAAATATACTGTCAACATACAAGACAAAAAACAGAAAACGGTTGACTTTCCTTTTCATGTGAGAATACCAAGCTGGTGTAAAAAAGCGGAATTGACACTGAATGGTTCTCCATTGAAAACCGTAGAAGGCGGACGCGTTGAGATCGTGAAGCGTGTGTGGAAGAGCGGAGACATATTGGAACTTCGTTTGCCGATGGAAATAGAAACACAAGGTGGTTGGTACGAAAATTCGGTTTCAATAGAAAGAGGTCCATTAGTATATGCTTTGAAGATGAACGAAAACTGGTCGAGAACAGATCTGGAAGGAGATGAGATCAACCAATTTGGCGAATTTTATCTGCAAGCAAAATCCGACACCAAATGGAATTATGCTTTGATGAATGGCGATCGCCGCAAGCCAAATGAAATATACACAGTGAAGGTAGATGAAGAAAAAATGAAATCAAGCTATCCGTGGAATTTAGAGAATGCCCCTATCGAAATAAAAGTGAGAGGTAAAGCTCATGCACATTGGGGACTCTATAATGAAATGACAGGACCACTGCCACTCTCGGTAGGACATACACCCGAACCGATGGAAGATTTTATTCTTATCCCTTATGGATGTACAACATTGAGAGTTTCTCAATTCCCTGTCGTATATTAACACAACAGCTGAAAAGTTTTTTATATTTTTGCAACCGAAAGAAGAAATAAAGAATTTCATATTAAAATAAAATGGGAAGAGCATTTGAATATCGTAAGGCTACGAAACTGAAACGTTGGGGAAATATGGCCCGCGTATTTACTAAGTTAGGGAAACAAATAACAATTGCAGCCAAAGACGGCGGCCCTGATCCGGACGCAAATCCTCGTTTGCGCGTATTGATGCAGCAGGCAAAGAAAGAAAACATGCCTAAAGAAAACGTCGAACGTGCAATCAAGAAAGCGACTTCGAAGGACGAGTCTGACTATAAGGAAGTTGTATACGAAGGATATGGCCCTTATGGTGTTGCTATTGTTATAGAAACAGCCACAGATAATCCTACCCGTACGGTTGCGAACGTAAGGAGCTACTTTAACAAACATGCCGGTTCGCTTGGAACATCAGGAAGTTTAGAGTTTTTGTTTGACCACAAATGCGTTTTCAAAATATCACCCAAGGAAGGTGTATCTCTTGAAGACTTGGAACTGGAACTTATCGACTTCGGAGTTGATGAAGTTGAGCAGGACGATGAAAACAATATAATTCTTTATGGTGAATTTAAATCTTATTCAGAGATACAAAAACACCTTGAAGAAAATGCGTTTGAAATCCACAGTGCCGAGTTTGAACGTATACCAAACGATGAAAAAGAACTGACTGCGGAGCAACAGGAAAAAATCCAAAAACTCCTCGATAGATTTGAGGAAGATGAGGATGTGCAGAATGTGTTCCATAATATGGCGATAAGCATAGACGAAGAGTAAATTTACTTTGAGTTATCATACAAGAGAAAGGATTGCATAGATAAAATATGGCAATCCTTTTTTATTTTATCTGCCAGATAGGTATTATTTTTGTTACCTTTAGATTTTATCTAAAGAATAAGCTATGAAATTGTTATCTACTCTTCTCTCATTTTTATTGCTGTCAACAGGAGTTGTTTTGTCCCAAAATAAAATCGGAAAATTCGATCTTCGCTACACATTAGCGACAGACTTAGACACAAAGGACGGTATAAACACAGCTTGGGATGATGTTCATGCAGTAGCATCTTTACAAGGGGTTGTAAATCGGGATGCACCTCGTTTGTATGTCTATTTCGTTATGGAAGGAAATAATGATATAGACAAGTATTGGTGGGATAAATATAGTAGCGAAGGACAATGGCTATATAACAAATCGACAGAAACATACGACAATATAGAAAGTTTATTTTCTGCCTACTCCACTCTTATCAAAGGCGTGGTAGTCTATGATGAAAACATTGCATCTACAAGTAATGTTGCATCAGCAATAGCCGGTATCGAAGACTTGGTAGCAATACGCTACGATAATACGCCGGGTAGCCTATACTCTCGTTTAGTGCTGAATGGCCCTAAGCTGAAAGTGAAACGATGGCTTATCAATAAGGATGGCTCTCCCCTATTCACAGCAAAAGGGAATTTACCCGATACGAATCGCCAATCATCCGGTTCATTAAAAAATGACCCGTACCTATGGTTCATAGAGCATTACGTAAAGACAGGAAAATGCAATACCGAATATGGAGCTTATTATATAGATCAATATTGGAAAAAGAACCCTAAGGCAACAGTGCGGAATCATCACACATTATCCAATCACGATTTCTTCATCAGTAAAAAAGCTTTTTTCTTTGATTTGTCTCCATGGGGAGACGAGCCTGCGACAGACGACCCGAATCAGACAATTGGTACAGATTTAAACACATTGAAGGAGTTCCTTCTTTTGTCGTACAAACAGAACGAAGGTAATAAATTGTGCTACATAGGTGGTTTCCCTGCTTGGGCATATAAATACACTATGCATGCGGGAGGATCGCACGATGATGTACCCACCGAATGGGAGTTTAGTCGAATCATTAGTGCCTATAATGCCTTCAAAGATGCAGACGCTATCGGGTACGGAGCTTTGGCAAATGCTTCTTTCTGGCAACACTTCCCTTTAAAAGAGAAATACCCGCAAGATTGGGTCTCTCACAGCGATTTGAAAGAGAGAGGACTGTTGACAGCAGATGGAAAAGTAGACATCGGCAAACGCAATTTCATCATTTTCTACGTTGGCGACTATGATGCTTCTGCTTGGGTATCGCAACGTACACCATCTATATGGGATGACAAAAACAGAGGTCAAGTTCCTCTGATGTGGTGCATCAGCCCCGTATTAGGGAAACGTGTACCACATGTACTACACAATTTCAGAACGACAGCCACAAAGAACGATTATTTTGCCGCGGCAGACAATGGAGCAGGCTATATAATGCCAGGTATGTTACAAGAACCGAGAGCTATATCAGGACTTCCCTCCGGATTAAATACATGGGCTAACCATAACAAACCCTATTATGACAAATGGGGATTGACAATCTCAGGTTTCGTTATTGACGGGGAGGCTCCTGCATTGAATAAACTCGGATTGGATTGTTATGCTTCTTTCAGCCCCAATGGTATTGTACCTCAAAAAACACCATTAGCTAAGATGCATGGCGATATGCCGGTATTAAGAGCCGGACACGATGTTAACCAAAATGATCCGGCAGTAGCAGCACAAACCATTGTTGACCAAGTGAATGAACGTTCTATGATCCCATTTCATTGGTTCAGAAATATATTGAAAACTCCGACTTGGTATGTAGAGGTTGTAAACGAATTAAAGAAACTGGATGAAAATATCATTCTGCTTGATGCACCAACATTTTTCGAGTTGTTACGTATCTATCTGAAAGAAGAAGGAAGAGTTATTGAATGAAAAACAAATAAACTTAAAATCTGCAATTTCCTTTAGACAAAATATAGCTAAAGCAGTATAATTTTGATATTTTTGTGTATTCATAACGAGGTATCGAGCTATCAGGAAATTTAAATACATATTCTTATCTGTAATAGGCATCCTTGCAGGGCTTATTATGCTTGTATACGGGGTATTAAACACTTCGTCGTTTCAGCAATATCTGAAAGACATAGTTGTTTCGGAATTGCAGGATCAACTACATACCGAACTAAAGATCGGCAATCTGTATATCAAGCCATTCAATACCATCGAATTAGACAGCGTCTATCTATACGGGCAAAAGAATGAAGAGATACTTGTTGCAGAGAAAATTTCGGCTCATGTAGACCTATGGCACATCGTGCAAAAGAAATTGGTCATCACATCTGCCGGTATTTCCGACTTTAAAATTAGCTTGTCTAAGGACTCGCTCAATTCGCCACTTAACATACAATACATCATAGATGCCTTCAAGCCCAAAGACGATGGCGGATCGAAGCTAAAGGTAAAACTGAATACCATAATCATAGACAATGGACAGTTGGACTATAACGTATTGGATCAACCTGCACAGGAAGGCATTTTTGACATCAACCATGTTTCAGTAAAAGAATTGAATAGCCGTTTCCGAATACGATCTGTCGAATTAGACTCGATGAATATAGAGGTAAAAGCTTTGAGTCTCGAAGAACAAGGCGGATTTGAAATAAAGAACTTCAAAACAAGGATTATAACCCGCGACAGCATTATCCACATCAAAGATTTTAAGCTAAGCCTGCCTAACTCGTTGATAGCTACGGAAAAATTCAACATCGACTTTTCGCGCATCGACTCTATCAAAGACATTGTAAACAACTCTATTATAGACATTAAGTTTGCATCTTCTTATATTACATTAGCCGATGTGGCAGCATTTGCCCCTAAGTTGAAATATTTCACAAAACCGTTGTCCTTCGACATCGATATTTCAGGATCGGCAGATAATATCAATGTCGAAAATTTGGAAATATACTATGGCGAAGACACTCATCTCATGGCAAACGTGTATGCAAAGGATATACGAAACATGGAAACGATGTACATACAAGGATCAATCAATGAACTGAATACGACAGGAACCGAACTAACACAAATCTTGGATAATCTATTATCAAATTCTAAAGTACCCGTCCATATAGAAAGTCTCGGAAACATATCATTGAGCAACCATGTGTCCGGCTACATGAAAAAGCTGACAACAACAGTTCTTCTGAAAACCGAACAGGGAAATATCAGCCTTGATGCCATATCGGGTAAAGATGCCAACAATAATATCGATTATTATATTGACGGTAATTTATCAGCAGACAATATTGACTTAGGAAACATATTGAAGAATAACGACTTAGGAAGCACCTCTTTCGACGTGAAAGTTGAATACAAGAAACCGATTAAAGGCGAGTTGTCGTCTATGGCTGATGCCCATGTCGAAAAAATACAATATAAGGGATATTCCTACAAGGACATAAACCTCTATGCCACCTATGACGGAACATTGGTTGAAGGAGAAGTAAAGATAAATGACGATCTTGGTTACTTCTATGCAGGAGGATTTCTTGACATGAAAGACAAGAACAAGCCGGAATTGTTTTTTAAAGCACGTGTCGACAATCTGCAATTAGATGATTTGAATCTCTCGAAAAAATATGAAAATGCCTATATGTCTTTTGGCTTACAAGCCGACATTACGGGGCGGAACATAGATGATGCAACGGGATATATCAGAGTAGACACCTTATATTTTCAACGTGATAATCTTGCCTATACATTAAACAAGTTCGAATTAAACATCGCGGAAACAGAAAACACAAAAACCCTAAAAATAGAATCTGATGTTATAAATGGCAGTGTCGTTGGCAATTACAAATTATCATCATTAAAAAACAGTTTCGAGGGGGTGTTGGCGAAATATCTTCCGGTGTTGAATCAAGGAAAAGCTCCTAACAAAAATCCTGATGATGAAAATGATTTGGATTTTCTGCTGAAAATAGAGAATACAGAAGAAATCAGTGATATACTAAAACTACCTGTAAAGATATTTACTCCGGCTACAATCTCCGGAGACTACAACGATGCCGACGACGTTTTTCACTTAACGCTCAATGCTCCGGATCTAAAAGCCGGAGGTATGAATATAAAGAATGCGAATATACTGACCTACAACTCCAACGACTCGGTAAAGATTGCAATAGATGCTCAAGTATTAGGTAAGAAAGAGAGTATCAACAATGTATCCATCACATCGGGTCTCGCACACAATACAATCAACACGAATATTAATCTTCTAAATGATGGTGCACAAAAAGCCAATGGTAAATTTTTCGTTGCAACAACATTGCAGCGAGAAAAAGATGAGCCGTTGCAAGTCGAGTTCGATATACTACCCAGCAGTTTGTTGTTAAACAATGCACAATGGAAGCTTGACAAATCACATTTCAGCATTAGGAACGGATCGTATGCGGTGAATGGGTTTAACATGTACAATGAGGATAACACCCAAGGAATAAAAATTAACGGCAGATATTCGCCACTCAGCTCGAGAGATGTACTCAAGGTTGAACTAAATAAGATAGATCTCGACTACGTTTTCAATACATTAGCTATCGATGCGCTCAAATTTGGAGGAAGAACTACTGGCAATCTGCTGATGTCGAGTATAGAAGGTAAACCATACATAAACACAAGGCTCGATGTTGACGACTTCAGTTTTCAAGGTACTAAACTTGGTCATCTAAATTTGTTCAGCGAGCTGGATGAACAGACAAATATAGTAAATCTGGAAGGTAAGATACTCAGCAAAGAAGATAAATACACGACAGTCGGCGGCACGTTAGATCCTGTAAAGCAGTTACTCGACCTTAACTTTGTGGCAGACAGTGTCGACATTGGCTTTCTGCATCATTATTCACAAACGGTATTTAGCAAAGTGCAAGGACGAGGAACAGGCAAAGTACGTTTGTTCGGCAATTTCTCGAGTGTTACGGTCGAGGGTGTTGCCCATATCGATAACGGAAATATCGGAATTGGTTTTCTGAATACCGACTACTCTTTCTCCGACACTGTGTACATGAAAAAAGACCTGATCTATTTTAATAATATTGTATTTACTGATAAGCATAACAATAAGGCAATTGGTAGTGGAAAGGTCGTACATGATTTCTTTAGTGATTTTATGTACAACATTGATCTGTCGGCATCCAATTTTATGGTATATAACTCTACCGAGAAGCAGAATCCTATATTCTGGGGGCAAGTTTTCGGTACAGGAAAAGCTGTTATTGATGGCGACGAGAGTGCCGTAGACATCAATGTGAGCATGCGAACAAATGAAAATACGGTTGTTCGTATGAATTTCATGGAGGATGTTGTTAACGAATACTCATTTGTAACATTCAAGGAGCCTGACGAAAAAAAAGAAAACGCACAGGAAGGAGCAGACGTATTCAAACTGAAACCACTCGAAACAAAATCGGAGATGGAGGTCAATATGAACTTCTACATAGATGCAACGTCCGACGCTGTCGCCGAACTGATTATGGATCCTATTGGAGGCGACATACTGAGAGGAACAGGCAATGGCGCCATTCAATTCATGTGGTCGAATAAAACTTCGCCGTCTCTTTTTGGTACATATACCATAAACAGAGGAAGCTATAACTTTA
Source organism: uncultured Dysgonomonas sp. (assembly GCA_937875275.1). Lineage (GTDB taxonomy): Bacteria > Bacteroidota > Bacteroidia > Bacteroidales > Dysgonomonadaceae > Dysgonomonas. The sequence continues at coordinate 53,388 of CALNCC010000146.1, forward strand.
CTTTCCAAAAAATACTTGAACGTAAATTCTCGATACAAGACGGTAGCACAATCCAATTCAGGGGCGACCCATTCGAAGCGACATTGGATGTTACTGCCCTATACAAAGTTACTGCCAATCTGAACGACTTAGATAAAAACATAGCTCAGGCTACCGGGCAAACAAATATTCCTGTAAATTGCGTGCTGAATCTGGCTGGTCCGTTGAAGCACCCGAATGTTGGGCTGGATATATTGTTGCCAAACGCCGACTCGGAAGTAGAACGACAGATAAAGAGTCTGATGAATACGGAAGATATGATCAGTCGTCAGGTAACCTACTTATTGCTATTATCTAAGTTTTACACATCGAATACGGCAAATGTCGATCATCGTACTTCCGACTTTGCAGCAGTAGCCTCGGCGACACTTTCATCGCAGTTGAGCAAGATTGTGAGCCAAATAGACGACAGGTGGCAATTGGGTACGAATATCAGAACGAGCGATGGAGATTTCAACAACACTGAAGTTGAACTCTTGTTGTCGAGCCAGTTGCTGAATGATCGTTTGCTCATAAACGGCAACTTTGGATATAGGGAAGACAACCTCAACAATCAAAGTGTTCTGATCGGAGATGTGGATATAGAATTTTTACTCAACAATTCGGGCACATGGCGTATCAAGGCATATAATCACTACAACGAGAAATATTATTATAATAAGCAAAATGCAGTGCAGACACAAGGTGTCGGCATCATGTATCGTAAAGACTTCGACGATCTGTTCGATCTGTTCGGCGTTAACAGAAAAACTCGCAAGAATAAAGCTGCTGAAACAAAACCTGTTTTACCGGATTCCGAAACGAAAGATGATTCGCCGGATAACTTTGTTAAGATAAAAGAATAATGGCGTTGACTGCTGATATGAAAGCTTTTGTTAGGTTGCATGAGAACGAAGATATTCATTCGTTAATTTTGCAAGCTCGCAAATATCCTCGTATCGACATGAATATTGCTATCAGGCAAATAAGAGGTCGGCTTGCCGCAAAACAAAAATTACCGCTGTGGCATGAAAATGACGACATTCTCTATCCCGAATATATATCCCTCGAACAATGTTCGTCCCAGCCTACCGCCTTATATAAGTTGTCTTTATTCTCAGGCGATACGATGATCGATCTTACCGGTGGCTTGGGTGTTGACACATCATTTCTTTCGCACAACTTTCGCAAGGTTGTGTATGTAGAACGGAACAAAGCATTAGCCGAGATCACAGAGTGCAATTTCAAGACACTCGGATTAAATCATATTGAGGTTGTCGTAGCCGAAGCGGAAAATTATATTGGCACGATAGATGATCGTGTCGATTTGATATACATTGATCCGGCTCGGCGAGACGATATAGGCAAGAAGGTAGTAAAAATAGAAGACTGCTCCCCTAACCTACTCCTATTGGAGAATGTTCTCAAACAAAAAGCCAATAAAGTACTGATCAAATATTCTCCGATGCTCGACATATCACAGGCAGTAAAAGAGCTTTCTAATATATCTGAGGTGCATATTGTCAGCTACATGAATGAATGTAAAGAATTACTTTTTGTGCAGGATAGGAGTGTCGAAAATCCCGAACTGACCTATCGTTGCATCAACATAAAGAAAGATGGAAGCGATGACCGATTTGTTTTCCGTAGAGAAGATGAGCATGTAGATATATCGTACACTCCGAATATTGGCAAATATCTGTACGAACCGAATACTTCTATACTCAAAGCCGGAGCCTACAAATCTATTGCACACAGATATAAGCTATCTAAGCTCCATGCAAATAGTCATTTATACACTTCCGATAATTTAGTCGTTGATTTTCCCGGACGGATATTCGAGGTGCAAGATGCAATATCAATGAATAAGCAGGAGTTAAAAAAAACGTTGACAGGCATCACGCATGCAAATATTACAGTTCGCAATTTCCCGTTGACAGTCGACGATCTCAGGAAAAGACTGAAACTAAAAGATGGAGGCAGCACATATATTTTTGCTACCACCACCTCCGATAATTCCAAGATATTGATCCTTTGTGCGAAACATTAATCTTTTTCGGGTTTTACAACCACTCCCACACCCGTTTTCCCATCTATCTTAGCCACAATAGGCTTATCAAATCTGACATGACGCAGCGAATCTGATTCGTATAGTGCAGGCAAAGAGTCGAGATACTGTTCGTCAAAAAAATTCCCTTCTGCCGATGTGGTATTTATAGAAAAATAACCAACGCCGAAAGAAGTCAGATTGTGGAAGAAATGAGTTCCCTGACTTGGTTCGATGCGGTAATTGTCAAGTTCGAGTTCGACCAATAGTTTTGCATTGCTGATATGCGACCATTTGATAGGAATGCCAAGCCAATGATCGCTACTGCCCCATCTGCCGGGCCCCACCAAATAGTAGTTACTATCATTTTCCAAAAATTGACAGTTCAACACTTCTATTTCGTCTACGATCGAAAAATTCAGATTAGGATTATAATTTTTCGTTTTCACATATATGATATCATACACATCGTTTGTTATCCCGTGTCCCATAGCCATTTGCGAATAGAGAATTGTTGTATCAGGTTTTATTCCCGACAAATCTTCATCCAACATCTCTTTGTTCTGTACAATCGGTCTAATTTGTAAGGGGTAGAAATATGCATTTTCGAAACTTCTCAAATTAGCAGCAAATTCGATCTCTACTGCTCGTCCCATTTCTTTTTCTCCGATCCTCAATATCTCTTTTAAGATTTCGGCTAAAGGGAAAAGATCATGTTCCAAAATCTGAGAGAATGAGATAATTTTACGCCCTTTCACCTCTTCGTAATATCCATCATATATCGTCTGCTCGGTGGCATCGTATGTAGAGGCTATTAGTCTTAACGAATCATCCTTCTCGGCATCTTTAATTTTCAGTTTCAGTATATTATAACCGTCGTTTGTTGTTATCTGATGTTCTGTTTCTGATATGTCGAGAGCATAAAAAAATCGCTGGGTATCCCTTAACGCAAATTCTACCGAACTGAGTTGCATAATGTTGCGCGGATGATATGGCGAAAAGCGTAAATTTTCGCCCCCTTCTACAATATATTTACCTAATCCGAAAACGATATTAACAATGCCTTCCTCCGGTTTCTCATTTCCCACAGGATAGTAATTGAGCGAACGAGCCACACCGGATATTGTAGGATAGAAACGCTCATCGTTGTATGACGTACCGATAACTTCCTGCAAAATGATTGCCATTTTTTCCTGATCGATAACATTCTGTGTGGCAAGCATATAGGTTTTACTTTCTTTGTAAAACACTGAAGCATAGACTGCTTTGATAGATGCCGTCATCGAATGCAGGGTCTTATATTTATCCTTCAAATTAGGAATCATATAGGTCGAATACACTCCGGCAAACGGCTGATAATGTGAATCTTCCAAGAGGCTCGACGAACGTATGGCGATGGGTCCTTTTATAGATTCGATGAATGCCATAAAATCTTCTAACAAGCGATTGGGAAGTCTTGCATCTAAAAAGCTACGAAGAATTTCGTCATCGCTCACATCGGAAAGAGCTATGGAATACAAATCATTCGTTTCCATAAATTCATCAAATATGTCGGTACATAAAACGACTGTGCGAGGAATACGAACCAACAGATTTATATGCTCATTCAGTTCCGAGTGCTCTTTCACCAGGTTATCCATGAAAGCTATGCTTCGAGCCTTACCCCCTATCGAACCGTCTCCTATACGGGCAAAGTTGGAATATTCGTCATATCTGTCTTTCTCAAAAACGGCTACAACCCCCGAGTTCTTCAATCTACGATATTTGATGATAGAGTTGTGTATAACATTCCTCGCCTCGTCTGTGCTTTTAAAGTCTGATGCGTCTATCTCTTTCAACACCTCCGCGATAGGGAATATTGCTCTCGAATAAAAGAATCGTGAAAAATGGTGCTGCTTCATATGATAAATGAGCGCGTCATCCGGAATCTCATATATATTCTTTTGCAGATCTTTTAGATTCCTTATTCTGAAAATCTCTTCTTTTGTCTGTGGATTTTTTATAGAGAATACTCCAAATCCAAAATTATTGATTACCTGCCTCTTGAGATCCCCGGGAAACGTTTTTGAATTTTTGTCTATGAAGGGAGATTCCAACTTGTCTGCATATTCCTTGTTGTTCTTCTCTGACGACGTGAACACTATTGGCAGGAATGGATCATGATTTTTTACTTTCTCGGCGAAAGCATATCCCGCAATAGGGTCTTTCACGCCTTCATGCTCATAACTCATGTCGGTAATAATACCCAATATATTTTTCCTGTATTTATTGTATACACTTATAGCTTCTTCATAGTTTCTTGCTAAAAGGATTTTGGGCCGTCCACGCATACGCAGCATTTGTTCGTGTTCGTTCAATGCTTCCTTCGAAAACTCTCTTGACTCTTCTAAAATAATCTTGAATAGAGTTGGCAGTGCCGATGAATAGAAACGGACAGAATCCTCGACAAGAAGGATGGCTTGCACACCTACACTTTGTGTGTCGGTTTCCACATTCATCTTATCCTCAATCAATTTTATTACCGCCAACAACAAATCGGAGTTGCCCAACCAACTGAAAACATAATCGACTGACGATAGATTTTCTTTCGATAATCTTTTCGACACCTCTTTTGAGAAAGGAGTGAGAACCACATAGTATATGTCGGGATACATCGTCTTGATGGTTCTTGCTATGGAGAAGTTATCTTTTTCCTCCATATTGGGCATCTGTATTATCAGCTCATAATGATTTGTTTGTAATTCGTTCATTATCTCATTCTCTGTTTTTACCATTGTGAAACGAGGGGGATAACGTAGATTTAATGATGTATATTCATTGAATATTTGTTCATCTATCCGTCCGTTATCTTCGAGAATGAATGAATCGTATTTGGTTGCAATCAGAAGTATATTATATATGCGCTTGTTCATCAAACTTGCGAACGAAGTATCTTTGAAACGCAAAGCATTTATGTCTGTTATCTTTGTCATTATTTATGGTTTTTAGCAGAATAAACAAATATACAAAAAGAAGAGAACATTGTAAAAAGCCAGCAAACCTATATTTATCAAAAATAAAAACCTTCCTCAAAATTGTATGAAATGCGAGGTTAAGCCTCAAAATTAGGTTATCTTTGTTGTCAAATATATTCGTTACATTATGGGACGGAAAATAAGATCCTATGTTATGCCTATCGCCATGCTGATAGGTATTGTGTTTTATTCGCAGATACACCTCTTGGGGTCGATAACACCTTATCTGGTAGCTGTTATGCTTTTTATTTCTTATTCGAGCATTGATCCGAGAAAGATCCGCATAAGCAGATTACACCTTATTCTACTTTTCATACAAGTTGCCGGAAGCGCACTTATATATTTACTCATCAACCCCTTCTCATCGCTTGTCGCTCAAGCTGCAATGATCTGCCTGCTTGCACCTACGGCAACATCGGCAATTGTCATTACTCATATTCTGGGCGGAAATGAAGAGAGCCTGACAACATACAGCCTGCTCAGCAATCTGGTGGTAATTATGGTTGCACCTTTCTATTTTAGCTTTGTCGGATACAGACAGGATATATCTTTTTTAGAGTCTTCGTGGTCTATCTTTTATGAAGTATTTTTCATATTACTGTTCCCTTTAATACTGGCTATGTTATTGAAATATATGCTACCAACCGTTCATGGTTATGTAATACGACACAGAGGAGCTTCCTTCTATCTGTGGACTGTGGCTTTGGTTATAGTCTCAGCTAAAACGACTCAATTCATTATCGACCAAGGGACAGGCAATTACAAAACAGAAGTGCTGATAGGCATAGTCTCACTGCTGGTATGTGTGATGCAATTTGTTCTCGGCAAACAGATCGGACAACGATATAGCGATCGTATAGCCGGCGGACAAGGGTTGGGACAAAAGAATACGGTATTGGCAATATGGATGGCTCAGTCGTTTCTGAATCCGATATCATCCATCGGGCCGGGTATGTATATTGTATGGCAGAATGTAATCAATTCGTATCAAGTGTGGAAAAAAAACACAGAAAGAATTGGCTGATTAGCTTTTATCCTTTTCAGCGTTCAGCACTACATTTTTCATGTATTCAAATTCCATCTCGAAACATTCTCCGAATATTTCATCTTTAAAATTCTCTTCAATCTGTTTTATCGTCCAGAATTTACCGGTCATCCGACCATCTTTTTTTATTGAGTTCATATCCGGCACATTCATAGCGAATAAAAATATCAGTCGTTTTGTTTTTTCATTTTCGAATGTATACTTTAAAATAAACTTTAGGTCTGCATCATCGTATCCGTTCATCATACGTGTTATACTATTTCTTGCGGCAAGATTGATTTCATGACTGAAAAGCATATATTTTTCGAATGGGTAGTCTAACTTACCGGCATCAAAAACATCATTTACCGACCTATTCTGCAAATATATCTGATCGCCAGAGATTAAGGCGACGCGTACAACGGGATGCATAAACTTATTTTTCATATTCAGCGATACCGATTTGGCTATACGTCCCGTAACTTCACCTTTAGGAGTAATGATCGGCAACCATTCTTCCTTGCTCAGGCGGGTAAAAATCAGACTACGCTTTACTGCCTCATAAACAATAATGAATATGATAAAGAAAACCGGCACACCTATATAAACAACCGTATCGACGGCAGATGTATGCAGAATATTTATATCTGTATTGTTGAAATATTTGTATAACAAGATGAAAAATAGATGAAATGCACTAAGCAATTGTATGATTTTTACCATATGATAAAACTCATGCAATACTGTTTTATGAAGCAAACCTTTTTTGTGAGTAAATCGACTTTTAATAAAGGTTTTGTTGATGCTGATTATTGAGTATAATGTGAATATTACAATCTCGGCAAAAGCCACAGTTATATATTCAGAATCAACATATCTTTTAGATATTGTCCAGAAAACAAAGGTAGTACCAATAGATATCGCCGAAACAACAAATGATATGCTGAATATTTTACTGACAGAAAAGTAGCGATATAAGAAATCTCCGGTTACAGATAACACAAATGGTATAGCAAATACAACAATCTCATTGCCTACAGTCTCTATCAATATATAAAAAATAAGTAAGGGCAGCAGCCCCATTGTTGTGCATAAGGAAAATCCTTTTATTGTGTTCTTGGGCATAAAATACTTATTTTGTGAACTTGCGTCGTGCTTTTTGTTATTTAAACAAAAATAGGTAGATATTGTTTTTATGCTCGATAGATAAAAAACAATAAAAGAACGACAGGCAGTAAAGAAAATCCGTATTTTATTATTTTGAGGATTTGAAGGTGAATAGCTTGTTGATTATGAATTGCAACATGGCAACAAACAATGTAGCTATAATTTTCGCGAACATATCATTCATCGAAAAGTGTTGTACCAGAAAAGTAAACAAGGATGTACTGACAATGAGCCCGACAGAGGCGATCCCTGCAAATGACAGAAATCTCTTCAATTTTTTATCCGTAACCTTGAATGTGAAGTAACTATTCAGTATAAAATTATTAGTAATAGCGATAACAGAAGAAATAATATGCGATATACTTCCGTTTACAGTAGTAGGTTCTACAAACACGCCAATGGCACGAAGTTGATCGCTGATGAAACCAGAGAACGGATACGAAACCGATATTATGTGCACCAACAGGTAGAACACGCTAAGTTCGATAAGTAGCCCGACTCCGCCTACCAAGCCGTATTTCAGAAATTCTTTAAAGGCTTTACTTTTCAGGATATCTATGATAAAGTTTGTAGTCATTAGATGATTTTTGTATTTTATCGGCTTCAAAGATATAAGTTTTGTGTAATACTTCTATCTTTGATATATCTTATTTTTAATCGGAGATATCATCAGGGTATCTAAAACATCATTCTCAATAGATCATAATCCACTGGATATGTGGTACAAATCAGACTAAGTGAAATATGGATGACAAAGTAAAAGTTTCAGTTTTAGGTTTTTCTTTCAACCAGGCAAGAACAGGTGCATACGGATTGGTGCTTGCCGAAGATGACGGTGTACGCCGTCTGATGGTTATTGTAGGTACACCCGAAGCGCAGGCAATTGCATTCAAACTACAAAACACGCCTCCTCCTCGCCCTTTGACTCATGATTTGATACAATCAATCATGAGTGAATTTAACCTCACCCTGATGGAGGTAAATATTTACAAATATGTAGACGGTATTTTTTATTCAAAATTAGTGATGGAAAATCAGGGACGCATATCCGAAGTCGAGTCTCGCACATCCGATGCCGTAGGAATAGCCTTGAGAACCAATTCTCCAATTTATACGACAGAGCAGATAATGCAGGAGTTCAGTGTCGTATTCAAAGAAGGTGAAGGTGAAGGTGAAGCCGAAAATGACAAGAAAAACGCCATTAAGTCGCAAGTCGGTATCCCATTCGATTACACATCGCTAAGCCCAAGCGAACTATCTGCCATGCTAAAGGATGCACTGAAAGGCGAAAATTACGAACAGGCATCTATTCTCAGAGATGAGATAAATAAAAAGAAGAAGACAGACTCCAATAGATAGTAAATGCTCCATAGATCAGAGAATCATCAATAGAAAACCGTGTTGTTCTATGCAAAAATCGTATCTTTGCAGGAAAGTATTTTACAAAACCAAATAAATAATGTTTCTAACAAGTGCATTAGAAAAAATAGGTCAATATACCTTATTGTTGAGGAAAGTCCTCACGAAACCTCAAAGGTGGAATGTATTTATGCGTCAATTTTCTGACGAGATGACCAAATTGGGTATCAACTCGATTTGGATTGTCATTATCATTTCGTTTTTCATCGGAGCCGTTATCGTCGTTCAGATCAAACTGAATATTGATTCCCCCTTTATGCCAAGGTGGACAGTCGGTTATGTATCCCGAGAAATATTGATATTAGAGTTCTCATCCTCCATCATGTGCTTAATATTAGCAGGAAAGGTAGGGTCGAATATCGCCTCTGAAATAGGGACAATGAAAGTTACCGAACAGATTGACGCACTGGAAATTATGGGCGTAAACTCGGCTAACCACATCATTTTACCTAAGGTGTTAGCTTTGATGGCATTTATCCCGGTACTTACCGTTCTCAGTATCTTCTGCGGAGTGGTAGGTGGCTATGCGGTGTGTATATTCGGTGGTGTGATGGATTCGGCAGATTATCAGTATGGTATACAGACGTTCTTCAAGCAATTCTATATTTGGTATGCTATTCTCAAAACAATCATATTTGCATTTATCATATCTTCGGTTTCGGCCTATTACGGATATTTTGCAAAGGGTGGTTCGCTCGATGTCGGCAAAGCAAGTACCGAGGCTGTGGTAATGAGTAGCATCCTCATTTTGGTTGCCGATTTGTTAATTACTCAATTGATGATGGGATGATAGAAATTAAGAATTTATATAAGTCTTTCGACGACAGAGATGTTCTGAAAGACATCAATATAACCTTCGAGGAGGGAAAGACAAATTTGATTATTGGTCGAAGCGGTTCAGGGAAAACCGTTCTCCTCAAAAACTTGGTTGGTCTTCTCAGACCGTCAAAAGGGAGTATCTTATATGACGGTCGCAATCTGCCTTCGATGTCGACACACGAGGTAAAAGCTTTGAGGCAGGAAATGGGAATGATTTTTCAAGGATCAGCCTTATTCGACGCTCAAACCGTAGGCGAGAATGTCGGATTTCCATTGATGATGTTTTCACCGATGTCGAAAAAAGAACAACAGAAACGTATCGACTTTTGCTTAGAAATGGAAAACCTGACCGATGCGAAAGACCTGTATCCCTCCGAAATAAGTGGCGGCATGATGAAGCGTGCAGCTATTGCCAGAGCAATAGCTCTGAATCCCAAATACTTGTTTTGTGATGAGCCCAACTCGGGGCTCGACCCCCAAACATCGCTTGTCATAGACGACCTCATACACGACATTACCAGAGAGTATAACATGACTACCGTGATCAATACGCACGACATGAACTCGGTGATGGGTATCGGCGAAAAAATATACTTTATCAAGCAAGGCGAAGTAGGCTGGCAGGGAACGAGTAAAGATGTTATGTCTTCTGACAACGAAGACTTTAATGACTTTGTATTTGCATCAGACCTATTCAAGAGAGTAAAAGCAGTAGAGAACAAAATGTAATACAGACAAAGCGATGAAGATAATATCATATAATGTAAATGGTGTACGTGCAGCCGTCAACAAAGGATTGTATCAGTGGTTGGAAACTGAATCTCCCGACATATTATGTCTGCAAGAGATCAAGGCTTTGGAAGACCAAATAGACGTACTTACCATACAATCATTAGGGTATCACTATTATTTTCATCCCGCTAAGAAAAAAGGATATAGCGGTGTCGGTATTCTCAGCAAAAGTAAACCCGACCGTGTTGTTATAGGTATGGAAAATCAGTTATACGACGACGAAGGACGGATGATAAGAGCCGACTATGGCGACTTTACCGTAGTGTGCGTATACATACCATCGGGCACAATGGGCGATGTGCGTCAAGACTTTAAGATGGAGTTTTTAGCTTACTTTACCGAATACATAACCAAACTAAGACAAGAAAGACCTCAACTTTTGATCTGCGGAGACTACAATATTTGTCATAAACCGATTGATATCAATCACCCCGAACGCCATACGAAGTCTTCGGGTTTTTTGCCGGAGGAACGCCAGTGGTTCGACGAATTTGTGGACTTAGGCATGATCGACACTTTCAGAGAGTATGACCAATCCTCAGAGAAATATTCGTGGTGGAGCTATCGTGCAAATGCACGGGAGAAAAATCTCGGTTGGAGAATCGACTATCACATGATTACCGAAGAGGCAAAACACCGATTGAAGAATGCCGCTATCCTCAACGAAATCACATTTTCAGACCATTGCCCTATCTTGGTCGAAATGGACGTCTGAAGCCGATTGTCCTCAAAACAATCGACTCGTTCTGTCTAATAAGTAATAATCGAGAATAGTCATTGCCGCCATAGCTTCTACAATCGGAACAGCACGGGGAAGCACACACGCATCGTGTCGTCCACGCGCCTTGAGTACCGTCTCATGACCATCTTTATCTACAGTGTCCTGTTCCATCAAAATCGTTGCTACGGGTTTGAATGCAACATCGAAATAGATATCTTGCCCATTAGATATACCGCCTTGTATACCGCCTGAGTAATTGGTATGCGTATTTATTTTGCCATTATCGTCAAAAAAACTGTCGTTACGTTCCGATCCCCGATGCTCGACATCGAATCCGTCTCCATATTGAAAGCCCTTTACCGCATTGATGCTTAACATGGCATTACCCAAAGCCGCATGCAGCTTACCGAATACCGGTTGACCGAGCCCCACGGGAACACCTTTCACTACGCACTTGATAACTCCGCCGATTGTATCCCCTTTGGCTTTTACAACCTTAATAAGCTCGATCATCTCCTCTGCCTTTTCCATATCAGGACAACGCACAGCGGTCGATTCTATTTGCGAAAGGTCATATTCAGTATACACTTTGTCGAGTTTTATATTCCCTACTTGCGAGGTATATGCTGTAATATTGATTCCCAATTGTTTCAATGTAAGCTTCGCCAACGCACCGCCTACACAACGACTGATGGTTTCGCGAGCCGAAGATCTCCCTCCTCCCCTATGATCCCTTGCACCATACTTCATTGTGTATGTATAGTCGGCATGAGAAGGGCGGAAAATATCTTTCATATTATCATAGTCCGACGAATGCTGATTCTCGTTCCATACAATGAACCCGATTGGCGTGCCGGTCGTTTTACCATCATATATGCCCGAGAAAAACTCAACCTTGTCGCCTTCCTTGCGTGGCGTGGTAATGTTAGACTGCCCCGGACGTCTGCGGTCGAGTTCCGATTGTATGAAATCCATATCCACGTCTATCCCCGACGGACAACCGTCTATAACGCCTCCGATGCCTTTTCCGTGCGATTCGCCGAAGGAAGTTAGCCTAAATATATTGCCAAAAGTATTCATCGTTATATCTTATTTCTGTTTTTGTATCTGTATTATTTATAATCTACAAATATACGCAATTTACCAAATTCTGATTATCCTCTTTTTATAAACAAACCTATGATAGGTTTATTCTATAATAATATTGTAATTAGCCAACAATCCGCTTAAACCGTCTTTGGCGAAGCGTGCTTTTTTTACCGTATTTTCGGAAAGATTGATGATATAGTTGAACGAAGCAGTAAAATCAGTCTCTTGCAGATTTGTATTGTAAAAAATGGCTTCCGACAAATCACAATTGCTAAATACCGATTGTTTCAGATTGGCAAACCCAAAATCGACACCTTTCAGAGAACATCCCGAAAATTGAGTTTTCATCATTTTTCGTTTTTCAAATGAAGAATAATCTAAAATGGAATTATTGAATCCGACTTCGAATATAAAATCGTTACAGTAATTGAAATGAATGCCCAAGAGTTTGCATTTCTCAAATCGAACATTACTTAATGTCGTTTCGGGCAACTTGGTCATCGACAAATTGCAATCGATGAAAAGACAGTCGATAAATTTGCAATCAACGATATGTGCATTCGAAAAATCACATTTAGAGAACACACAATCCTCAAATTCTTCGCCTCTTATCTCAGCATCTTTGTAGCTCTCACCGTCTATTTGCTCATCAATACGCATACTCACTGACGAATTATTTTCACTTCGCCGCTTTTGCCCAGTTTGATGATGCTCGATGCCGAATGACAGTCTGTCTCATCTTGACGATATTTGACAATATAGTCCACCCCTTCTTTTATTTCGTCCGATATCTCGCCAAAATTCAGAGGCGCAGAGTCGTTACTCACATTAGCCGATGTAGATACTATTGCTTTACGAAAACGGGCACATAGTTTTTTCGAAAACTCTTCGTTAGTTACCCTTATGGCTACCGAACCATCATCAGCCATGAGATTGGGAGCCAAATTCCGCCCTTTGTCATATATAATGGTCATCGGTTTTTCGGCGACATCGATCAAGTCCCAAGCTATTTCGGGCACACTATCAACATAGAAGTCGACCTTTACCGGAGTATCCACCAATGTAATCAACGCCTTGCTGTCGATCCGTTTTTTTAGTTCATAGACACGTCGCACGGCATCTTCGTTTGTCGCATCGCAACCGATCCCCCATATTGTGTCGGTAGGATACAAAATAAGTCCGCCGGCAACCAAGGTGTCAAATGCGTTCTTGATATCCTCATTTATATTCATTTCAGTTTTTTATTCTTGATTTATTAATTGTAAAACTTTCAGATCGGTATATTTATTATTTATTATAACCCAATCTTTCAATATTGCAGTTTCCCGATATCCGACTTTCATGAAAAGATCAATGCTCGTGTTGTTGTAGGCAGGTATGTGGGCATATAATTGGTGCATCTGCAAAAGCCCGAAAGCATAATCCTGCAATAGTCGCAATGTCTGATGAGCATATCCGTTTCCACGGTATTCCTTCTCTATAAATATTCCGACTCCGGCTCGTTTGTGCCTCACATCGTAATCATAGAGATCGATGGTTCCTATATTCACGTTCCCGTTTTTCAGAACAACGATCAGTCTCAACTGCTTACTTTCGTATATGTCTAATTGTTGCGAATGACTTATATATTGCCTCAACATGTTGCGGGAATAGGGCGCAAGGGTATTGCCATGTATCCACAACTCGCGCGAATTTTCCCACTCATACAGGCTATCCAAGTCTTCCGGTTCTAATGCACGAAGTATTATATGGTCGTTTTCGAGAAACATATTGGATATACCTTTAATAGCCTTTTTCAAACATTTCGCCCAATCGTATGAGGAAATTTTTTTTCTTCTGCGAGCGATTGCCGTACTCGTTCGATGCCATTATGCTCTCGAATGAGAAATAATCACCCTCTTCCATCGTCTTCACAATGCGATATATAACACCCCAATCGGGTAATCCACCCAGATTACGATCATCAATAAAGAGATCGGCATTCAATTTGCGAGACGCTGATATGACATCCTCCTCCGGGTAATTTTTGTTAGCGGCATAAAACCGAAGTCCTTTGCGGGCACAATATTCGACAGCTTCGTCCAACAATTCTCCGTCTCGCACGGTCCACATGATAAGGGTATGCCCCTCTTTTTGCAATTGAAGCAATGTGTCGATGGCAAAAGGAATGGCTTTGCCTATCTTCGGATATTCGTGTTCAACAACCGTTCCGTCAAAATCTACTGCTATAACCATAATCTATTATTCGTCTGTATTATTATTTTCGGGTTCATTTTCTACTTCGTCTCCTGTGGGTTCGACCTCGATCTCAGCTAACGATTCTCGGGAAGGAATGCAGAAAAACTTCGAAAAGATAAGAACGATTACAAGATAAACAAAATTTGAAGCGCCATAAATAACATATCCGACCAAAGACATCACAATGGCAAGGTCGATAATTAAACTTCGCAACAGGTAGGCTGTTCTCATTTTCTCCAAAAACAGATCGTAAACCTGCAACAAGGCTTTTTTTGACAAGCGATGAAAAAGTTTCAACGCTCCGGGTATCGCTACAAGCGTGAGTATAATAGCATATCGTTCGTAAATAATACTGTCTGACGTTGTCAACACCTCGCTATCGCGCAATAGTAAGAATATGAATACACCAATAATTATTGTCAACTCTAACCAAAAGTATAGAGTTAGTTTCTTATACAATTTTTCCGATTTCGGTTCCATTGATTAGATTTTAAATGATTGATCGAAAGGCGTACGGTTCAAGATCGAACGCCCTAAAGTAATTTCATCGGCATATTCAATCTCGTCGCCGATAGAGATACCCCGTGCGATGATAGATATGTTCACGTCGAACGGTTGCAATTTTTTGTAAATATAGAAATTCGTGGTGTCGCCTTCCATCGTTGTGCTCAGTGCCAGCACCACTTCTTTTACTTCATTTGTCTTCACACGCTGCACAAGGCTTTCGATCTCAAGGTCGGACGGGCCAATCCCATCAATCGGAGATATAATTCCTCCCAAGACGTGATACAAACCTTTAAATTGCATTGTGTTCTCGATAGCCATCACTTCTTTTACGTTCTCCACCACACACACCACCGAAGCGTCTCGCGATGGGTTGGAGCAGATGGCGCATTTTTCCGCATCAGAGATATTATGGCAACATTTACAATAGGTTATATCGTTGCGAAGCGCGACTAACGCCTGTGCAAAGTCTGTTGTTGCCTGCGGCTCTTGCCTCAGCATGTGCAGAACAAGTCGCAATGCAGTCTTTCGCCCTACTCCGGGAAGTTTGGCAAATTCATTCACTGCATTTTCTAATAATATGGATGGATATTTCTGATTCATTACATTATTATCCTTTTCGTAGAAAGGGTAACAAATATAAGAATAATATTTGGCTTGTTTTTAATATCGCTGCCGGACTTCGTTGTTTTAATATATCTTCAGCAATTTACCTGTGTCTGACAATGTAGAAACAGGATGTGGTGAAAAAGTTTCGGATATATGGTATACCTTTGATTAGTGCAGGCAAACGTCTCGGTTTCAGTTTAAATTTGATCTCGTAGTGAGGGTTTATAAAGTAAAGATTTTCGTCTGCAATCTCCAAGCCTGTCTCTTTCGTCAATCGGTGAAACATTTCGATGGTGGTTCTGCACTTCTTTATGTCCAACAATTCGTCAACCGTATCTTTAGGTTCTCCGGCTGTATTGAGTATAAATTTATATAAGCTTGCAGGGAGTAGATGAAAAAACGGCAGATGAGAAAGCACCTTGCTGTGAGTCAATTGCTGATGTCCACCAAATGGCATTTGCCACGCCGGAAAAGCTATAAATATTATGCCTTGCGGTTTGAGGAAACGTTTCACATGAGACAGAAAAGCCTTCTTCTCGGTTATATGTTCTATCACATCGTGTATGATAATCAGATCGTATTGTTTTTCGGGTTCAATATCGAAGATATTTGCCGCCATCAATGTGCCATCGATATCACGATCTTTATAAAATTCTTTGCCCCCTTCGATAAGAGTATTGGAGAGGTCTATGCCTACAACCTCACACCCTTTGCGGGCAAATGGTAAAAGATTACCTCCATCGCCACAACCGACCTCAAGGACTGACGTAGCCTTGTTTAACGAAATGAATTTTTCTATATATGGAATATAATATTTTGTACTGGTATGTATCGTCTCATCAAAATAACGTTCCCTATTGGTATGTCTCTCTTGCATCTTTTTATTTAATAGTCAGTTTACAATTCAGATTATCATCGCCTACGGTTGCCCCGATATTTTCGTAAAAGGCAATGGCACTTTTATTCCAGTCCAAGACCTGCCATCTGATATCACAGCAGTCGTTTTCGTTTGCGATTTTATACAATTCGTTCACAATACGGCGTCCGACCCCTTGTCGTCTGAATGCCTCCTTCACATATATATCATCGACGTATATCGACTTTCCGCTCCATGTATGAAAAGCGTAATTGTATAGAGCATAACCAACAGTTTGTCCTGCGGTTTCTATCAACAGGCAACCATACGAACTTTTACTTTCGGTAAGGTCGTCAATGCTTACTTTGACCATGTCGGATTTTCCGAGATAACCTGCAAATTCTTTTATCAACTCCAAAATGATTGAGGCATCTTCTGTCGTTGCTTGTCTGATAAGGATATTATTCATCGTTTCCCTTTTCTATAGTAAGGAATCAAAGATATTAAAAATACGAGACTGATGAGTAATGTTTATAAAAGAAAAAAGGACTGACCTACAAAAGTTGAATTGGTTGAAGAAATATGGCGGAGATTAAAATTCTGTCCCATCCTAACATAGGTTAACACAAAAATTTATTTTATGTATAATCGATTAAATACCAATTATGTAGGACGTACCCAAAAAGACCACAGTATATCTTTTAAGTTGCAAGTAGTTTTAGAAGTTGAATCAGGAGAGTTAAGTTTAACTCAAGCAAAACTTAAGTATGGGATACAAGGAGAGCATACAATTAGTCGTTGGTTGCAAAAATATGATAACTTGGATTAGCAAAACCGAAATCTCATCAGAATGAAACAAACCCCAGAACAAGTCTGGGTCTCAGATATTACATATTTAGGAACAAGAAAAAAACCGCTCTATTTATCCCTTGTCAGTGATGCTTATTTTAAGAAAATAATGGGATTTAATCTCTCTAACACACTCAAACAAGAAGGAGCGATTGATACTTTAAAAATGGCGATTAAAAATAGAGATTACTCAACTGAGTCACTTATTCACCACTCAGATAGAGGACTGCAATACTGCGGGTACGAATATCAGAGAATATTAGACAAGCATGAAGTTAGGCGTTCGATGACTGAAAATGCAGATCCTTATGAAAATGCAATTGCTGAGAGAATAAATGGAATATTGAAAGATGAATTTATGTTGGATCAACATATAGTGAATCAACAAACAATGGCTAAGATAGTCAAACAGTCGATCAATATTTACAACCCATACAGACCGCATTGGAACTGTGAGTTATTAATCCCAAATCAGATGCACCGACAAAGGAATATTAAGAAACCTGTTTACAAGAAAAAATTAGCAGTAAGAAAACTCCTACTGCTAATAATAATTTTATATTTGTATAAATCTGTCAACCTATATTAGGACGAGACAATCTATATTGATTATTTCTTTTGCTCAAGAGCCAAAGTTCTTGTTGGCTGATCACATACTTCTGTTGGGCCGAAGTATTGTATTGGTCCCGGATACACATATTCTGTTCCGATAGCCCAAGCCTCACGGTTTGCCGCGAAGAATTTGTAAGGAGCACCATCCAACTCAACCAATGCTTTACGGATCACCGGTTTCATTTCGCCATGACGACGTTCCATGTTCATCATCATCGTTACAGGGATACCTCCGGCAATCCACTCAGCAGCCGGAGCTGTTGTGTTTCTCACAGAAGACATATAGCCTGTTTTACCGCTACCAATCAATGCCGAAGCTGTATATCCCAACGAATAACAATAGTCTGCGTCATAGTTAGAAGGAGCAGCACAACGACCTTCGTAACCGAAGAAATGTACTTGAGAAGCAAATTTGCCAGAGTATTTACCTGCCTTTTTCATAGCAGCCAACTCTTTTCCAACCATTTCAGCAAGAAGCTTTTCAGTTTCGATCAGCGATACCTGAACGTTTCCGTGTGGGTCGCGATCAAGAGTTAACTGACGAGCAACTCCATCAGGAAGGCTTGCGAATACTGCTGCATTATCAGCAGACAGATTATTTTTAATATATAATAGTTGTTGATCTTTTGCCGTAGCATTGAACTCATCTTGATGGTGAGCAAGGAAATCATTTAACTCAGCGATAAGAGCTTTCATCGCAGGGATAAATTCGATCAATCCCTCTGGAATAAGCACTGTACCGAAGTTGTTTCCGTTCTCAGCACGCTTAGCCACAACCTTAGCTATGTCTTTCACGATAGCGTCTAACGACACTTTGTTAGCCTCTACCTCTTCCGATATGATAGCGTAGTTTGGTTGTACTTGCAACGCACACTCCAGTGCAATGTGAGAAGCCGAACGTCCCATCAGTTTTACGAAGTGCCAGTATTTGCGAGCCGAGTTACAGTCTCTCTGTATGTTTCCGATAACCTCAGAATATACTTTACATGCAGTGTCGAATCCGAAAGATGTTTCAATCATTTCGTTTTTAAGGTCTCCGTCGATAGTTTTAGGACAACCGATAACCTGTACTCCTGCATTGATAGCTTTGTAGTACTCAGCCAATACACAAGCATTCGTATTAGAGTCATCGCCACCGATGATAACAAGAGCTTTGACATTTAGCTTCTTCAATATTTCGAGTCCTTTGTCAAATTGCTCGGTTGTTTCAAGCTTGGTACGACCGGAGCCAATGATATCAAAACCACCTGTATTACGATATTCATCGATAATATCAGCAGTCAGTTCTTTATAATTATGGTCAATCAACCCACCCGGTCCCATAAGGAAACCGTATAGTTTGTTGCCGGCATTCAAACTCTTGATTCCGTCAAACAATCCGGCAATAACGTTATGTCCTCCGGGAGCTTGTCCTCCTGAAAGGATTACTCCTACATTCATTTCCGAGTAAGCAATTTTCTGATCAGAAGGAACGAACTTTACTGTTGGCATGCCATATGTGTTAGGGAACAAAGCTTTCACTTGTTCTTGGTCAGCAACAGACTCAGTCGATTGTCCTTCTTCAATTTTCACCGTACCGTACAGAGCCTTAGGCATCTTAGGCTTGTATTCGGCACGAGCAATTTGTAATGCACTTTTAGTAGCCATCTTGGTTATAAATTTTTGATTTAATATTTTAATGATTAATTAATTTCGATTCTAAAGTTCGGCTGCCAAATTTCGCTATTTTTTTTGAATTACCGAAATTTGCCATTGTCTATATTGCCTCAACTTTCGTTTAACAAGAGAATAAAACGAGAAAAGGACCCCTTATTACGGGAATCCTTTTCTGCAATATTTTCAATCCAACGGAAATTATCCAACCTCGATGATCAGGAATTTTCCAAGGCTCCAAAAACGTGTATAGTCTGCTATTTTCAATACCATATTTCCTGTGGCGTCTTTTTCGATTTTATAGCTGTCTTTCGGATGATCGGACAACACTTTTGCTTTCTTCGCATATACCGGTATTTCAGTGGTTTTGCGAATATCGATTGTAATGAATTTATTTTTATCGATTCCTTCATTCAACACTTTGGTAGATGATAAAAATCCTCCTGTAACAACTTTAGCTTCTTTCAATTCTTTTGAAGTACCAAACATATAATATGCGGCATTCAGCTCTTTGTCCTGTTCTTTTATCTTAGACGATTGTTCTTCTGTTTTAGCGGTCAAGTCTCCGACATTTCCTTCTAACGCTTTCACGCTCGTTTCCAACTCTGCTATTTGCTTATCACGTGCGGCCAGTGATGTACGCAAATCATCGATGACTTTGGCTCTTTCGGTCAATTCGCCGTTAAGTCGTTCCACAATTTTCTTTAGCCCCGATACGTCACCCTGACTACTGCTGATCTTCTTATTCAGAGCACTTAGACTTTCTTTATTCTTTTTCAACAGATCGTTAATCATCTGGAAATCGTCTTTAATACGCACTTTCACATCCGACTTCACTTCACCTTTGCTCGTTGATTCTACGGTCAGATATTTCTCTGCTTCTCTGATCTGACTAAAATTCGATTCTACTTCATCAATAACACTCATCATATCCGACAACTCGGCATTTGCAGCCAAATTAAGTTGAGCTAATGAATCTTTTTCAATTTGGAGTTGTTTATACTCTTCTGAGTTTTTTACATTACACGATGCTAACATCATCACAGATAAGCATCCTACAAAAATTTTTTTCATATTAATTTCTTTTTAGATTACTCTTTTTCTTTTCTTTTTTCACATCCAGATACAACTATAACAAACTCACCGCGTGGTTCGTTCATCGTAAAGTGCAAAGTTAATTCTTTTAATGTTCCCCGTACCGTTTCTTCAAATTTTTTAGATATCTCTCTGCTTGCTGATGCAAATCGTTCTTCGCCAAAGAATTCGGAAAACTGAGATAATGTCTTCACTATCCGGTGAGGAGACTCATAAAAAACTAACGTAGACGGTTCTTCGGCAAGCTTTGTCAATCGGGTATTACGCCCTTTTTTGGGAGGAAGGAAACCCTCGAAATGAAATCTGTCGCATGGTATTCCTGATACGACCAAGGCCGGAATTAAAGCAGTAGCTCCGGGTAAGCATTCTACTTCGACACCTGCTTTCACACACTCTCTGACCACAAGAAAACCAGGATCGGATATGCCGGGTGTACCGGCATCGGAAACTAAGGCGACATCTCCGCCGCCATTGAGCCGTTCGACGATAGATTGTACAGCCCTATGTTCATTAAACTTGTGATAGGATTGAAGTTTATTCTGTATTTCGAAGTGCTTCAGCAATATTCCTGTTGTACGAGTATCCTCCGCTAAGATATAGTCGACCTCTTTCAGAATGCGAATTGCCCTGAATGTGATATCTTCCATATTTCCGACGGGAGTTGGTACAATATAAAGTTTTCCCATATTCTAATTTCGTTTCCGATGACAAATGTATAACAAAATTAGGCGAAACGACAGATTAGATTATACATTTTTCTTCTATCGATATACCAAATAAAGCAAAATCGTATTTTACGGGGTCTATTTCGTCCAATAAAGACAAACGGTTTGTCAATTCCTTAGCAGCTAACCAATCAGCTTTCTGTCGATCCAGCAATCCCAGCTTACGAGCCGTACGCTCGACATGAACATCTAATGGGCATATCAAATTCTTAGGTTCAATCTTGTTCCAAATGCCAAAATCTACACCACAATCATCTTTGCGCACCATCCATCTCAGAAACATATTGAGACGCTTGCATGCCGATTTCCTGTCGGGAGTTGATATATGTTTGCGTGTCCGTTGAGGAGCAAGCTCATCCCTGAAGAAATAATCACTGAAATGATTTAATCCGTCTTCGACTGACATATGAGGTTTAGGGAAGAATGCGTCTTCGAGACCATCGAACCGGCTGTAATGACGCTTCATAAAATCGACACAATATAATAGGTCTGTATCATTGAATGTCCGATGCTTAAATCCAAGCAATGATTTAACATCTGCCTCTGAGTGATTCGTTATAAAATCGTAAGGTTGACCATCCATCCGGACAGTCAGCTCACGGCATTTATTTATGATCGTTTTGCGTTGCCCCCAAGCAAATATAGAAGCAAAAAAAACCATTATTTCGATGTCCTGTTTCTTCTGAAAGCTATGAGGAATCACAATCGGATCATTCTCTATGAAAGACGTCCTATTATATAACACGACTTTTTCGTCCAAAAAAGCTTTTAGCTTAAGATAAGAGGAACTCTCCATTTACATATATAAAGTATTTGACGCGTGTAAAGATAATATTTTTCTTTCGATCACTTATCTGAAAAGAGATATCTATACGTAAAAACCAGTATTTTACATCCTAAAAAAAGGCAATTTTATAAAAAAAATTAAAAGAATATTTTTTCTTTCTTAATAAAAATAAATAGAGTAGCTTTGTGTGAAGGCTCCCAAAGGGTTATCAAGGAAAAGATTATTAAACAAAATAACTGTAAAACAATTCATTAACAATTTTTAAAAACATGAAAAAGAGTTTATTTCATTTGCTTTTTGCATTTGCAATGATTACTGTTTTTGCTACTTCATGTGGTAGTAAGATGGGACCGCTTGCAAGTTCTTTATTCACAGCCGATCCTTCACCATTAGAACTCGTTGGAACCAAAGTTCCGGTTACGGTAAATGGTCGTTTCCCAGCAAAATGGTTTGACAAAAATGCTTCTATCACCGTTATTCCGTTGATTAAGTATAATGGAGGTGAAGTGATGGGCACATCTCAATCTTATCAAGGAGAAAAAGTTTCGGGTAATGGTATCGTCATCAATCAGGCGACAGGTGGAGCAATAACTCTGCGTTCAGAGTTCGACTATACTCCAGCTATGAAGAAGTCCGAACTTTACCTACGTTTTCTTGTAACCAAGAAAGGAAAAACAATAGCTATTCCTGATGTCAAAATCGCAGATGGAATTGTAGCCACAGCAGCTCTTGCTGATGCGAAAACAACGGCTCCGGCTATTGCTCCTGATGCCTTTAAGAGAATCATAGAAGAGGCTCACGATGCTAACATCATGTTCCTTATCCAACAAGCTGAATTGCGTTCAAGCGAATTGACTTCGTCAAACCTTGCAGCATGGAAAGAATTGGTTAAAGAAGCCGATGAGAATGCTCGTAAGAATGTAAACGTTGAAATCGCAGCTTATGCTTCACCTGATGGTGGGTATGAACTGAATGAGAAATTGGCTGAAAAACGTGAACAAAACACAGCCAAATATTTAGACAAAGAGTTCCAGAAATTGAATGTTGATACAGAGGTAAATGCTAAGTATACAGCACAAGACTGGGAAGGATTTAAGCAACTGGTGGAAGCCTCGAACTTACAAGACAAAGATCTTGTGTTGAGAGTGCTTTCAATGTACCCTGATCCGGAAACAAGAGAAAAAGAAATCAAAAACATTTCTATCATATACAAAGATTTAGCTGAAACAATATTGCCTCAACTACGTCGTTCTCGCTTGATAGCTAATGTAGAGATCATCGGAAAAACAGATGAGGAAATAAGCAAAGCTGCTACTTCTGATTTTGCAGATCTATCGCTCGAAGAATTACTATATAGCACAACTCTTGCCGGCGTGTCGCAAGAAAAAGTATATACATATACAACTCAAAAATATCCAAACGATTATAGAGCTTGGAACAATTTAGGTGCATACTATTTCGAAAACGGTAACCTGACTAAAGCGAAAGAATTGTTTACAAAAGCAGGTCAGGTATCAGCAATAGCTGCTGAAGCAAATATGAACTTAGGTCTTATAGCTATCAACGATGGTGATTTATCGAAAGCTGAGCAACTATTAGGTCGTTCTGCGGGAGCTAACACCTTAGGCGAAACTATAGGTTTGCTGTATATCAAACAAGGCGACTATACTAAAGCGGCTCAATCGTTCGGAAGCACGGTTTCCAACAATGCGGCTTTAGCACAGATTCTTTCGAAGGATTATAATAAAGCTCAACAGATCATCGATGCTGTTGTAAAGAAAGATGCTACTACTTACTATCTTGCTGCTATCGTAGCTGCCAGAACGAATAATGTATCGGGAGTTGCTGGTAATCTGAAAACTGCAATCCAAAATGGTCTTTCTAAAACTGAAATATTGAGCGATACAGAGTTTGCTAAATTCTTGACAAATTCAGATATCAAAAATATGCTTTCTCTATGATACACTGAGAGGTAACATTAAACCCAAACGGCTGGAATCTAAGATTCCAGCCGTTTTTTTGTTAACAAAAAACAGTGATTATAAGACCAAATTCTCGATACTAATTGTCTCATATATGAATGAGTAATAATGTTATTTTTTTTCCACATATTTTCTGTCCGGACAGAGGTAGGAACTCCAACTTTTTGTACGTATATTTGGATAGACAAACCAACACAGTACCATGCTATGATATTAGAGGCTTTAAAATACGTAAGATATAAAGGAGAACCTCGTGAATGGAAAATAACGGGGAAAGATTCTCGCGCTGATTCATTTGTGGAATTCAGCAATATCAATTTTCTTGTCGGCAAGAATGCCTCGGGGAAGAGCAGATCTTTGACTGCGATAAAGGAAATCGCTGAATACGTCGGGGGGAAACGCAGTATTGAGGATTCTACCTTCGAAGATGAATCGTTCGAGGTTCGTTTCACAGACGGAGCCGACAAATACGCATATACGTTAGCATACAGAGATCGTGTTATCGAAAGCGAAACCCTCATAGTCAATGGTAAAGAGGCTTTGAATAGAGAAACGAAAAAGATTATGGATCTGGATAAAGGAGCAGTTATACCTTTTCCCGAAGATGCATCCTCTCCACTTATATTTCGATTGGGAGAAACGGGTATTTCTTATTTTTCTAAACTTGTATTATGGGGCAGCTCGCTTCGAAACTACAACTTTACTAATGAGTTGGAGAAAAGCACCTTTGTGCCTGATTATAAACAGATGAGCCCTCATCCCTCATACTCCAAATATACAATGTCCTTAGTGTATATTTTCAACAAAGGGTATGAAGACTTTGGTGAAGCATACATCAATGAAATCAAAGAGCATATGTTCCATATCGGATATGAGAATATAACAGATATACTGATACGCGAGTCTAAAAAGGGATTTGGACTCTATATAGAAGAAGATGGCAAGTACTGTGTGTCGCAGCAACAGATGTCTCAGGGATTATTCAGAGCCTTAGGCTTATTTATCCGACTCACATATTATGTGATGAGCAAAACATCTGTCTGTGTATTGGTCGATGATATTGGCGAAGGTATAGATTTTGATCGATCGAGAACGATGATCAACATCATAACAAAGAGGATAAATAGCTCTAATATTCAGCTATTTATAACAACCAATAACAGATATGTCATGAATCAGATACCTCTTCGTTATTGGAATGTCATAGAGAGAAAGCAATCGATGTCAATATTCCACAACTATTTTAATTCGAAGGAAATATTTGAGGATTTCAAATACACAGGACTAAATAACTTTGATTTTTTGGCAACAGATTTCTACAAAAAGGGATTTAATGAATTAGAAGATTAGAGGAAGTTTGACATGATAAAACGCATCGCCTTTTTTGTAGAAGGACAGACCGAACAGATATTTCTCAACCGATTGGTCAAAGAAATATTGGGAGCTCAGTATACCAATATTATTCTCAAACAACAACGGGGGGGCACTAATGCGCCCAAAGTAGAAATTGTGCGTAACCGGTCGATATCAATTAGACCTAAATACGAAGTTCTTATATCAGACTGTGGATCAGATAATAAAGTAAAGTCGGAACTTATAGATAACCTCTCCAATATGCAAGAGAAAGGTTACTCTATGCTGATCGGGCTACGGGATCTATACCCTCTGCCTTTGTCCGATTACGAAAAATTAAAAAAGGGACTTGAATATCTTCCGGCTTATTTGAAGAAGGACGGTAATCGTTTCGAGTTCATCGTAGCGGTGCAGGAAATCGAGACTTGGTTTATAGCCGAAACACATCATTTCCTTAAAGTGGACAGAAAACTAACTCCCCGATTAATAAAAGAGGGCATAGGATACAATCCTGAGGCTATAGATACTCAGACGATCAGACATCCCGCCAAAGATCTTAATTATATCTATTCGTTAGTAGGCAAGACGTACAACAAACGGCACTGGCAAGTAAACAAACTTGTCAACAGGCTTGATTTCAACAACATTAAAGGAAATATCAGATATAAACTTGCCCCCTTAGACAAACTTATCTCTATACTTGAAGATGTGAAAAAGAATGGTAAATGACGGCTCCTTAACTAAAAGTTGTGGAGCAAGATATATATTTTAGGCACTATTTACGCATTCATTTGCAGTTAATTTCTTGGGAGAGTGCCAAACAGATATAAAAACAGCAGCATCACTCTTAGTACATAAGTGGACTAAAGCATACAGAGAAATATACTCGAGCAGTCGATTCTCTTAAAGAGAAAGCTGTTTATTCCTTAGGAGATATAGATTTATTAATAATGCGAATCAGCATTAAAAAAATTAGATAAATAAATGCGATGGCAATTTTTCCCATCGTATGTATGAGTAATCCAAAGTGCATCTTACTTTTTGT
>CALNCC010000147.1 GCA_937875275.1 uncultured Dysgonomonas sp.
ACTCGTATTCCTTGGGAACAAAGTGAAAGCTGCCTGTACGGACCGGCTGAAACGTTAGACTTAGACCCATCATTAGACTCTTGGCCTTTGAAAAAAGGAGACATCGATAAAATCATCGCTGCCGGAGACATCTCAAAAGACAAAATCATGGATCCGGGAGTACATGGATTCCACACTATCGAGTATTTGATATTCACTGACGGAAACCCGAAAGTTCTGGCTAAAACACCGATGAACGGAAATGAAGTAAAATACCTTGTAGAAGCAACTAAATACCTTCGCGACGACTGTGTCATGTTGTGGGCTGCATGGAATGGAAAAGATAAAATCAGCGATAAAGACCAAGCTGTAATCAACACATTCGACAATTTCAATCCTGCTGATTACAACTTTGCATACAACTTCAAAAATGCGGTTACAAGTAGCGGTGTTACCCTTGTTACGATGGACGATGCGGTAGACAACATCATCGAAGGATGTGCCGGTATCGCTGACGAAGTAGGTGCTCAAAAAATTGGTGCTCCGAGAGACTTAGCTGCTGCCGGTGATGAGGAAACTGCCGTATTGGAAGTTGAATCATGGTATAGCTGGAACTCGATAGATGACTATGCAAATAACATCATCAGTATTCGTAACTCATACTTCGGAGGATTGAACAAAACAGCTGCAACTAAGAGCCAAAACAGTTTATCAGTATTCGTAGCATCTAAAAATGCAGCCCTTGATACTGAAATCACAAACGCAATCAACAAAGCATATACAGCTATCAATGAAGGCATGCAACGTCCTTTCCGTAATAACCTTACAGGGGCGAAAGTTGATGCTGCAATCGATGCTTGTACAAGCTTGCAGTTGAGTCTCGAAAAAATCAAAACTCTGAAAGACTAATATTCTTTCGGAACATTGAAGCAAAAGAGACCCGTTAAAGATTAAAATAACTAAGAAATATCGAGGCAGTATTTTTATTAAACTGCCACTGAATTCTATCATGAAGTAAAGAATTCTGTTATGTTGAAAAATAGACTCTTAAAATATAGTGTCGTGATGTGTTTAAGCATCACGGCACTTAGTGCATGTAGCGACAACGACGACGAGATCGTATACAAGCCTAACGGGAAAGTAGCAGATCCCAAAGAATTATCTGCCGGAACATCAACGGTGTTCATGTCGGGAATCAGAGCTTACGACACCCCTGCGACGTGGGTAAAGGGCGATCTATCGACCCGTTTCAATCTGGGAGACCAGCTATATGACGACCCACGCACGACCGATCAGGACGATCCAACAAAAGGGGGATTAGGACCTCTCTATGCCGGTTACTCGTGCGGTAGTTGCCACAAAAACGCGGGGCGTACATATCCTACGCTGTTCTCGGAAGGTGGATCGGGGAAATATGGTTTCTCATCGATGCTGGTATATATAACCCGCCAAAACGGGGGATTCTTCCGTCAATACGGACGTGTGCTGCACGATCAATCCATTGTAGGTGTCGAACCCGAAGGGAAACTTAGTGTTACCTATGACGAAAAAGAATATTCTTTCCATGACGGAGAGAAATATTCTCTTATCACTCCGCACTATAGCATCAGCGAATGGTATGCCGACGATATAGACCCTAAAGATCTGATAATAGATGTTCGCATCCCGCTCCGCCATGTAGGTATGGGGCAGATTATGGCACTCGACACCGATGAACTGAAACGACTTGCCGCACAAAGCAATTATCCTGAGTACGGAATATCGGGACGCCTTGCAACCATACAAGAGCGAAACAGGACGATGATAGGCGTGGGAGGAAATAAAGCTCATCATGCCGACCTTACTGTCGAGTTAGGATTCTCGTCCGACCTCGGGGTTACGAGCGACCGCTTCCCTCTCGAAGTAGCCGAAGGGCAATCGCAGATGGTTGGATTCTCGCACTACGGTATACAGATATCGACCAAAGACATGGAAGATGTAGATCTGTACCTAAGTTCATTGGGCGTACCTGCAAGACGAAATGTGAACAACGAAACGGTAAAAAAGGGAGAAGAGAACTTCTATAAAGCAAAGTGTCATTTGTGCCACACCCCTACCCTTCACACACGCCAAGACGCACCGGTATTGCTTAACGGTACTCGCTTGCCTTGGCTCAGCAGCCAGACGATACATCCATACAGCGACTTCTTGCTGCATGATATGGGTCGTGAGTTGGATAGCGGATACCGATCGGGGGCGGCTCAGACATACGAATGGCGAAGCACACCGCTGTGGGGAATAGGATTGCAGGAAACCGTTAACGGACACACGCACTTCTTGCACGACGGACGCGCACGCAATCTGCTCGAAGCCATCATGTGGCACGGAGGAGAAGGCAGCGTATCGCGCGAGCTGTTCAGCCGCATGTCGAAAGAGGACAGAAATGCCCTGATGATATTCGTAAATTCACTATAAACAAACAGAAAAAAACATTATATGAAATTCAGATTTTTATTTTTAGCAGGATTAATCACCTCAGCATCTCTTTTTGCCCAAGAAAGCAATCAAGACAAATACATAGAGAGTGATGTTGTGCCCTTGGCAGGCAAAAAAGGATTCAGTTTCGAAAGCAAAGCCGGAGACTTCGTATTCAAACCATTTGCTTTGGTGCAAACCTCGGCAAAGATGAATTACTACGACGACGAGCAGATAGGAGCTGACGATCAGGACAATATTGCAAACAGTGGATTCGAGGTAGGAAACGCCCTCATCGGATTTGCCGGAAAAGCATTCGATAAGGTTACTTTCAATCTCACCATCAATGCCGCGCAATCGGGCGATGCTCTGCTGCAACAAGCATGGGCAGACCTCAATCTGAAAGACGAACTGCGTTTTCGTGTAGGTAAATTCAAGACTCCTTTCAATCAGGCATATTTGGTTACGTTAGGCGAAACATTGTTCCCTTCGTTGCCAATGTCTCTGACTGCACCGGTGAATATACCCTTCTCTCTCAACTCGGTGAATCCGAATTTTGCAACAGGCTTCGACCTCGGAGCACAAGTGCACGGATTGGTAAAAGATAAATGGGAATATAGAGTCGGCGTTTTCAACGGAACAGGCATCAGCGTCAACGGTGCTAAAAAGACACTTAGCGACGATTTGCACATACCATCACTTTTGTACTCGGGACGTTTGGCATATATGCCCAAAGGGGTAATGCCTACACATCAGGGTAGCCCCGATGATCTGGACAACGACAAATTTGTAGTTGCCCTATCGTCATCCTACAATGTAGAGGCCAACTGGCAAGCGAGCAACGATCTGCGCGCTGGACTGGAATTTGCATATCTCTACAAACGTTGGTACTTTGCTGCCGAAGGATACATGCTGAATATGGACTTCGTGGAAAGACAAAACATTTCGCATGCCTACAAATTCTTTGGAGGATATGTGCAAGGAGGATATTTCATAAACAACAAAATGCAGCTTGCCGCTCGCTACGATTTCTTCGATCGCAACTCGACCAAGACCGATGGTATCTTGAATGCACCTGCCGTAGGATTCAACTACTACATAGCCGGATACAATCTGAAACTGCAAGCCATGTACCAATATTTAGGAAGATGGGGACACGAAACTCAGATCGACAGAGACAACGACGATTTAGGGCTTGCCCAACATTCGGCACAAGTGATGATGCAATTCTCTTTTTAAGTAAAGTATGAAAAATTCGATTATACATAAAATATCATTCTTCCTTGTCGCAATGGCTATAACAATAACCGGTTGCGACAGCGGAGATGTATATCCGGAAGACAACAAAGACGAAGGCGCAGACATAGATGTTACCCTCCGTTTCAAATTAACCAATGTCGAAGCATTCCCAACAAATTATAAAATTGTATTCGGGTCTTTCAACGACGATATATCTTACCCCATTTCATCGAAGATGATATCTGCACCTGCCGACGATGAAGAAATTTCTGTATCTTTGAACAACATACCGGATAACGCAACATACTTAGCCTTGTATCTCGTGCAAGAGCATAGCAATTCGAAACTCTATCCGTTCTACACCTACCCCATAGTAGGTGAGCTGACCGAAGATATAGAGTTACCGTTGCAAACGATAGACTTGGCTGTTTTCGGGCGTGTGCAGAAACAGGTCTTTTCTCAATGCCTGCAATGTCATGGGGGAAGCGGATTTGCGGCTGCCGGATTATATCTGACCGACGACAAAAGCTATTCGGCACTGGTAAATGTTACGGCAAAAAATAATGCTGAAAAGAAATTAGTTGCTCCGAGCAATATTCTAAACAGCTACCTTTTAGACGTACTGGAAGGTCATGTGTTACAAAACCAGCATTCGAGTCTGTCTTCGTTGAAAGATGACGATATTGTCTTAATCGAGCAATGGATAAAATCCGGAGCTAAGGATGAGTAATAATAAAACATTAAAATAAAGACGTGATACATAAACATATAGAATGGATTGACCTCTCGGTAAAAGTAGGTCTCAGTAGTTTTACCCCCAATGGGGGAATCACCGAATCGCACGCGATGATTACACTGAACGACAAACAATTAGACGCAGAGAATCAATACAAGAACTTAGAGATTGCGATAGAGCGACTGAAACAATCTGAAATACCGGCAAAATCGGCATTAGTGCTGAAACGTTATTTTGTGAGTGATGCCGTGAATCAGGCTGCTTTTCTGAACAGAGAGGAAGACAAAAATATCGCCGTTTCTGTTGTGCAACAGCCACCACTGAACGGGACAAAGGTTGCGGCTTGGGTATATTTCGTTGCCGACAGCAATGTGCATACCGATGCAACAGGCACACTGGTGCTCCAGCGTCCTCACTTCACGCATCTGTACAATACACAGTTGCAAAAGGGATTGAATAACGAATATGCCGAAACGGAATATATTTTCGATTCGTATACAAACTCGTTGAGCAACTACGATTGCACATTGAAAGACAATTGCATCCGCACTTGGATATATGTGCAAGGGGTAGACGTACACTATGCCGATATGGTTACAGCTCGCATTGCATGCTTCGACAAAGAAGAACTGAATATAGACACGCACTATATAGCAAGTACCGGCATCGAAGGCAAATACATCGACCCGCAATCGCTGGTGCTGATGGATGCCTATGCGGTAAAAGGCATAGAGCAGGAACAGATAAAATATCTGCTTGCTCCGACACACCTGAATCCGACACACGAATATGGTGTAACCTTCGAGCGTGGCACGGCTGTTGACTATGGCGACCGTCGCCAGATATTCATTTCGGGTACAGCCAGCATCGACAATCTGGGAGATATAGTGCATCTGACCAATATAAAGAAGCAAACCGAGCGTACCATCGAAAACATTAGTGTGCTGCTTGCCGAAGCCGATACAGAGATGAACGACATTGCTCAGATGATAGTTTATCTGCGCGATACGGGAGACTACGACGTGGTAAGCGAATATTTAGACGCACACTACGCCAACATCCCCAAAGTGATTGTGTGGGCTCCGGTTTGTCGTCCGGGATGGTTGATCGAAATAGAATGTATCGCCATCAAAGAGATAGAGACAACACAATTCGAGAAATTCTAATTCATCAACGATGAAAGAAAAATTATACAGCTTATTCACTTTACAGAAACTTCCCTTTTGGGGAGTTTTTGTCCTTTCGGTCATTATGACTGCTGCCACATTCGTAGAGAAAGAGCATGGTACGGACTATGCCTATACGCACATATACGGGTCGTGGTGGTTCTCTGCTATATGGGCTATCATGGCTCTGCTGAGCGTGGTGGGGATGATGAAAGGGAAGCTGTATAAAAATCCGTCGTTGTTCCTTGTCCACATTTCGTTTATCCTCATCCTTGCCGGAGCGCTCTGTACCAAACTATTTGCCCAGCATGGCTACATCATCTTGCAGCAAGATGAAGCGAACAGCACCATGCAAACAGATGCGGAGGAGGTATTACTGCCTTTCAGCGTGAAACTGGACACGTTTTATATTGCATACTATGCCGGCACAAATGCGCCTGCCGATTATGTTTCACACTTTACACTCAAAGACAGCATCTCGAAAGAAACCGTCTCGGCACGAGTATCGATGAATGATATATTTACCCACAGAGGTTATCGGTTCTACCAATCGTCATACGAAGACGACCGGAAAACCAGCGTATTGAGCATAAACCACGACACATACGGCATCCCTCTCACATATGCAGGGCATGCACTGTTTATAATATCTATGATTTGGTTTCTGTTGTCTCCGAAAAACATTTTCCGCCAATTGCTTCGGCATCCGTTGCTAAAAAAAGCGGCAATATTGGCTATCGTTCTCATTCCCTCTTCGGGAATGGCACAAGTGTTAACAAAAGACAGTCTGTCGGTAAATAAAGAGCAGGCTGCCGACTTCGGGAAACTATGGATGCTATACGACGGACGCATCACGCCTGTTACCACGTTTGCCCACGACTTCACACTCAAGGTAACCGGAAAAACATCTTTCAGCTACCTGAATGCCGACCAATTTCTGATGGGATTTCTATTCTTCCCCAACAAGTGGCAAAATGTAGCGCTCTTTGAGGTAAAAGACGAAGCCTTGAAAAAGGAATTGAACGCCGAAACACAAAAAGCTGCTTTGATTGATTTCTATGACCACGAAGGCAACTACAAACTGAGTAAATATTGGGAAGACCTGAGCCACAATGCGCCCAAATCGGCACAACTGAAGGAAGTGGAGAAGCTCAACGAAAAGATACAATTGATAGACATGCTGCACGGAGGCAGCCTCTTGCAAATATATCCGCAACAGATAGGCGAAGAGATAAAGTGGTACTATCCCACACAAAACCTCCGCACCCAAGAAGAACAAAAAAATATAGATATAGTTCGAAACTCTCTGCTTTCGTATTACAAAGCCGTGCAAAGTAATGACGGGGCGGAAACGACAACGGCATTGAATGTTATCAAAGACTATCAGAAACAGATTGCGCATGAAGTCTTGCCAAGCGACTTACATCTGAAAGCCGAACTACTGTACACAAAGGTCAACTTTGCATCCATTTTGTTTAAGGTAAATCTCACATTAGGACTCTTGGCTCTCGTTTGTCTCTTTTCGGCAAAGGGTAAAACAGCGAGACAAATAGAGAACGTATCTTATCTCTTGCTCGTCATATCGTTCTGTGCGCTGACGTTCTCTATTGCATTGCGAACATACATCGGCGGACGCTTACCATTCAGCAACGGATTCGAGACCATGCTCCTCATTGCGTGGTGCGCGATGCTTATCGCGGCTATCTTTGGACGGAGAATGGCTGTCCTCATCCCTTTCGGTTACCTCATATCGGGTTGCTCGCTCTTGGTTGCATATTTAGGGATGATGAATCCGCAGATCACACCATTGGTTCCGGTGCTATCATCGCCCCTGCTCAGCATACATGTATCCGTCATCATGGTTGCGTACACACTCTTAGGATTCATTATGCTCAACAGCCTCATATCTATGATACAGATACTTGTCAGCAAAAAGGGATCAAAAGAAAGGACTATAAAAAAGCTGGAGCAGAATAGAATATACAGTCTTATATGCCTCTATCCAAGCATCTTGTTTCTCGGAGCAGGAATCTTTATCGGCGCCGTGTGGGCTAATATCTCGTGGGGACGCTATTGGGGATGGGACCCCAAGGAAGTGTGGGCACTGATTACATTCCTCATCTACACGCTCATCGTACACCAGAAGAATATAAAGCTTTTTACTGATCCGTTTTTCTTCCACGTCTACGGGCTTATCGCTTTTTTCAGCGTTTTGATGACCTATTTCGGCGTCAACTATTTTCTCGGAGGAATGCACAGCTATGCCGGCAATATAGAGTTCGATTCTACAATTGTCCTACTGCTTACGGTGGGCGCGTCAGTAGCCGCATTAATATATTTCTCTTATCGAAAATATAAATCCTTATCCTAAGAAACTGTCTAAATAGAAATTCTCTTCCTCGGTCTGAATAGACATTCAACTCTTATGTTGTATATTTGTTTCTACAAAAATAAGAAACAGATGTCAGACAAGATTGTAGATTTCAGTACAGCAACCTCGGGATTCACATTCCAAAGTAAACGCGACGGCAATCCCGTAATAGGTCTTTCGGTCAACATAGACGGACAAACATCGCGCCTCCACAAGGCATATATACAATCCATCCTCGATGCGGGAGGCATCCCCCTATTGATTCCTGCGACAGACGACACAGATGTTTTGCGCGAAATAGTTGAGCGTGTAGACGGGTTGTTGCTGACGGGCGGCTCCGACATCGACGGTCGATATTTCAACGAGCCCACTCTCGACGGTTTGACGGATGTCAATCAGGAACGAGACATGTACGATTTTCTGTTATTGAAAATTGCATCCGACCACCAACTGCCCATCTTAGGAATCTGTCGAGGCATGCAGGTTATCA
The DNA here is from genome assembly GCA_937875275.1 of uncultured Dysgonomonas sp. Classification (GTDB taxonomy): domain Bacteria; phylum Bacteroidota; class Bacteroidia; order Bacteroidales; family Dysgonomonadaceae; genus Dysgonomonas. The sequence goes on from CALNCC010000147.1 coordinate 8,436, forward strand.
ATGTAGCCTTTGGCGGAGGAATGTGGCAGGATCTGCCTTCGCAGTTTCCTACTCCACCACTCAATCACAGTATCCTTGTCAACAAAGAAAAAGCGGTACATACCGTCCGCATCGAACGCGACACGGTACTACACGAAATATTCGGCAGCGACGAGATCGGAGTAAATTCGCGCCATCATCAGGCAGTAAAAGAAATAGCTCAAGGATTCAAGATTACAGCAACTGCACCCGATGGTGTTGTGGAAGCTATCGAGGCCTATCCCAACCGCAGAATACTGGGCGTGCAATGGCATCCCGAAAATATGGCTTCGGAAGGTGGCGATGCCGGAATGAAGCGATTGTTTGCACATCTGATAGCAGAAGCCAACCTGTTCAAGCAAGCTAAGGCGTTTCATCAGAAACACTTTTCGGTAGATTCGCATTGTGATACACCGATGCTTTTTGCTGAGCATGATGTAAATATCGGAGTACGCAACACGGTTGGGCAAGTAGACTTAGTGAAGATGAAGGAGGGCATGCTCGATGCTGCTTTTGTTGTCGCCTACATTCCGCAAAGTCATCCGGCTGACGAGGCGAAACGCTATGCGCACGACCTCTTAAAGTCGATGCAGGAACAAATCAAAGACAACAGAGAACATGTGGGTCAGGCTTGTACTTTTGCCGAAGCCGACACGCTGAAAAGTCAAGGACGCAAAACAATTTTTCTCGGCATAGAGAACGGGCATGCCTTAGAAAACGATATAGACAATCTCGATTTTTTTCGCAAGATGGGAGTAACCTATCTTACCCTTTGCCACAACGGAGCCAACGACCTGTGCGACTCGGCAGCCGGAGAAGCGAAACATTCGGGACTGAGCAAATTCGGAAAACAGGTTGTCAAACGTATGAACGAACTGGGCATGGTCATTGACTTGTCGCATGCAGCAGAATCGACATTCTACGATGTACTGAAAGAAAGTAAAGTGCCGGTCATAGCATCGCACTCATCGGCACGAGCATTGTGCGACCATCCTCGCGATCTGACCGACGAACAAATACGTGCTCTTGCAACAGCAGGCGGTGTTGTTCAGGTATGTCTGTATAGCGGTTTCTTGGTCAAAGACCGAAAGGCAACCTTGATGGATGCGGTTGACCACATCGAACATATTATCCGTGTGGGTGGCATAGAATGTGTCGGCATTGGTTCCGACTTCGATGGTGGCGGAGGCATAGAGGGTTGTAATGGTGCAAATGAATTGATTAATATAACTGTTGAACTTCTACGCAGAGGATATACTCAAGATAATCTGAAAGCAATATGGGGCGATAACCTTCGCCGCGTAGTAGAAACTGTTCAAAACTTTAAAGGAAATTTAAGCAAATGGCTCTTAATTATATCTGGATTGGGTTCTTTCTGATAGCACTTATTGTTGCTATCCTCAAATTGATTTTCACGGGAGACACGCAGGTGTTTACCGAAATCATCAATGCCACATTTTCGTCGGCACGCACAGGATTTGAAGTCTCTTTAGGGCTTACCGGTGTGCTCGCCCTCTGGTTGGGCATTATGAAGATCGGAGAGCAGGGCGGCGTAATAAATACTTTCGCCCGTGTAGCTGCACCGCTCTTCGGCAAGCTATTTCCCGAAGTAC
>CALNCC010000148.1 GCA_937875275.1 uncultured Dysgonomonas sp.
AAATAAATAGGTTATTAGCATATAAGGAAATAGCACCTCATTCGCGAGGTGCTATTTTTGTATAGGTTCTTCGTTTATTAGAAAATCAGATATTGTTTCTGAATGGCGGTTTAAATATTTCCGCTTTCGAATTACGATTTCTTACCTTGATGAATATTTCAGTTCCTTGCTTCGAATATTCAGGTTTTATATATCCCAACCCAACGCCGATACGGGCAGTAGGAGCCATCGTTCCCGAAGTTACACGTCCTATAATTTCGTCTTCGGCATTCACTATTTCGTAGTCGTGCCGAGGTATTCCTTTGTCTATCATCTTAAATCCGACAAGCTTACGACTCACACCTTCTGCTTTTTGTTTTTCAAGTATTGCGCGGGCTGTGAAATCTTTCTAAAACATCTCTTCCAACAAAATCGTTTCCGTCCACAAATTTAGTTATCCACCCCAATCCGGCTTCGAGCGGAGTGGTGGTGTCGTCCAAATCGTTTCCGTATAGGCAGTAACCCATCTCAAGTCTTAAGGTATCTCTTGCACCTAAGCCTATCGGTTTGATACCAAACTCTTCGCCGGCGGCAAATATAGCATTCCATATCGCTTGAGCATATTGTGGATAAAAGTATATCTCAAAACCTCCTGCTCCGGTATATCCTGTATTGGAAATGATGATATTATTCATTGCCGATCCTTCAATGTTTCCTATTGCAAAAGCATAGTAAGGAATTTTGGATAGATCTACTTTCGTTAATTTCTGAAGTACAGCCTGAGCCTTTGGCCCTTGTATTGCTAATTGAGCAATACCATCAGAGGCATTCTCCAATTCGGCACGTTCGGTATTATGGCTTACAAACCAGTTCCAATCTTTTTCGACATTCGAGGCATTCACTACAACCATATATTTTTCGGGTTCGTAATGATAAACAATCACATCGTCTACAATTCCGCCTTGCTCATTTACAATTGCAGAGTATTGAGCTTTACCAATAGGTAAAACAGAGATGTCGTTGCTCAACACTTTTTGTAAAAAAGATTCGGCTTTAGAACCCTTTACCCATATTTCGCCCATATGAGATACGTCAAATACCCCTACGGCGTTGCACACGGTTGCGTGTTCCTCCAATATACCTGAATATTCGATCGGCATATTGTATCCTGCAAATTCATGCATCTTTGCCCCTAAGGCAATGTGAATGTCTGTGAATGGTGTTTTTTTCATGTTATAAATTATTTTGTTAATATTCTATTCTTCAACATATAATGTCATTTTATTAAAATCAAAAAGCGATTTTTTGTACAATTTCAAGAAAGGATAGTAGATAAATCCATCAAAGTCTCTATTGTAATCTTCCCCTCTTTCCTGATAAACAACAGATTTTCCTTTCATATTATAGACTTTATCATTCAACTCTATATCAAGTTCAGATGGAAGTTTGAATTTGAGATAACCACTTTTTCCAAATGATATTGTAGGCATAGTTTGAATATCAATAGAATCATTTAGCAGTATCTTATCCGAATGTTTTTCATAAAAATGTTCATCTACCCCCATCGGCAAACCGTAATAATTAGCTCCTGTATCAAAAAATGCATTAAAATCAATCCCGTTAATTTCACTATTCAGCACCAAGCTGTTATTCACTATATACATATTAGGTTTTAAATTTTCCGCAATCTGTGAATCAGAAAAAATATTTACTTCTCTGTTTTCAACATCCACTTCAACGCTACCTAAGTGTCTAAGAAAAGGCAGTCCTATAACAATATCAAAATTATTAATAGTAGAAGAATCTGGTAATATTTCGTCATCTACCACAAAAGCAGGGATATTCTTAATAAGAATATTTCCGATATTCATTGAATCAATAAGACAAAAGTTCGCATTGGTAGGTTTGCCATTCGTAATCCATTCCTTCTCTTCCGTAATTTTTTTTACGCCAATCTTGTCTGCCACTCTTTTCGACATAAAAAGGCACGATTGAGCTCCTGTGTCAAACAGAGTTCGGAAGTTTTTATTATTATATTTAGCATCAAAAATGATAAAATCAAGAGTATCTAACTTTATCAAATGATTATTTTCTCCTTTCGGATAAATAATCTCCATTTTAGGTTGAGAAAGAAATCTCTCATAATGCTGTTGTTGCTGTCTGTAATCATCACATATTGCTGTTTTTGTGGCTTCGTCAATTTCCTGTGCATTTTGTGCTATTGCTATCTGTTTTTCCACAACATCCCATGCACCCTGATAATCTTGCATAGCCATATAATTTACTTTGAGATTTTCCATTATATTAATGGCATGAGTCCCAAAAATTCCGGGATAAGTGTCGAACAGTCTATTGAAATAAATGATTGCGCTATCGGGCTGATTAAGATGTGTATATGTCATCGCAAAATAGAAATTTTGCGAATAATCGTCCTGCAAAAAATCTTTGTTTTCTTTATAGAAATTAATTTCATTGAAACATTTACCCTCCAAAAGAATATCTGTTAATTCTTGAGGATAATTCCGTGTTTGTCCCGCCAAATAGATCGGTAAAAATAAGAGTAAAAAAAATAAACTCTTTCTCATAGTTATCTCACTTAGCAACTAATTCTGATATACTAACAATTATCTGTACGGCTTTTTCCATAGATGGGATAGGCACATATTCGTATCGACCGTGAAAATTCAATCCTCCGGCAAATATATTCGGGCAAGGTAATCCCATGTACGAGAGGCGTGATCCGTCTGTTCCCCCTCTGATCGGTTTGATAATCGGAGTTATTCCTAACGATTTCATAGCTTTGGAGGCTACATCGATCACATGCATCACAGGTTCTACCTTTTCGCGCATATTATAATATTGATCTTTGATTTGTATCGTCGTACTATTTGGATATAGCTTGTTGATATAATCTACTGCATCGGTAAGCAACTGTTTCCTTTCTTCGAACAGTCCTTTGTCGTGGTCTCTGATAATATATCCTATACTTGCCGCATCTACCGTTCCGTTTACTGAGGTAAGATGAAAGAATCCCTCATATCCTTCGGTGTGCTCCGGCACTTCGCTTGCAGGGAGCAGGCTGATCAACTTATTGGCTACCGACAAGGCGTTTACCATTTTGTTCTTTGCCGATCCGGGATGCACGCTCCGTCCTTGTATAGTTATGGATGCGGCAGCAGCGTTGAAATTCTCGTATTCAAGCTCGCCTACCGGCCCGCCATCCATTGTATATGCCCACTCACAACCGAATTTGTCTACATCGAAATGATCCGCACCTTCTCCGATTTCTTCGTCGGGGGTAAATGCGATTCTTATTTTTCCGTGCTTTATTTCGGGGTGCGCTAACAAATGTTCCATTGCGGTAACGATCTCGGCAAGTCCGGCTTTATCATCCGCACCAAGTAGGGTAGTGCCGTCCGTAACTATAATGTCTTGCCCTTTGTATGCAGTTATTTCGGGGAAATCATCGACAGATAATATAATCTTATTACCCTGATTCAAGACAATATCTTTACCGTCATAATTCTTTACTATTTGTGGATTCACATTTTTACCGGACATATCCGGGCTTGTGTCCATGTGCGCCACAAATCCGATGGTGGGAATGTCGCCGTCCACATTCGCCGGCAATGTAGCCATCACATATCCTTTGTCGTCGATGGATACATCCTCCAGTCCTATATCTTGTAGTTCCTTTACCAAGTCCTTCGCAAATGTCATTTGCCCCGGTGTGCTGGGAGTTACATGGGTTTCGGTACTCGACTCGGTATCATATTTTACATATCTCAAAAAGCGCTCTGTAACATTCATTTTTCTCTAAAATCTTATTAGGTCAAACATCTAACAAATATAATGAAAAAAGACATTGCTTTCACTTTTAGTAGTACATGTATTTTTTTACAAAAAAAACATACGGTATATCGCATTGATACTAAATATCTTTAGCGTTTAGTGCCGAAAAAGATGTTGCAACCTTTTGCTGTAATGAAAAAAATGTCTACTTTTGTGCCGGGTAAGTCCTATACGGTCAGCTCCCGATTAATCCCCCAGGGTTTGATCGCAGCAAGGGCCGTCGGTTGTAGCGACGCGATATAGTAAGCTTACCCATCTGCCTCTTTAGCTCAGCTGGCCAGAGCACGTGATTTGTAATCTCGGGGTCGTTGGTTCGAATCCGACAAGAGGCTCAAAAAAAGGAAAAAGCATCCTATCTATATGACAGGGTGCTTTTTTGTATAGGAAAATCGGTTGTTGCAAACACGGGATCAATCTATATATCTCACCTTGCCAAGGTCTCTCTTTTTAGCTTCAGGCCTTTCGGCTTTATATCCTAACGCAATAGCTAATACCACATCATAGTTTTCCGGCAATCCGAGCAGATCAAATACCTCTTTAGATTTTTCCTGATTCAGTATTGCCGCAACAGACCCCAGCGAGCATGTACCTAAATCCATTGATTCGGCTGTAAGTAATATCGTTTGAGTAAGTAGCCCACAATCAAATGAAGCATAACTATTTTCTTTATCCTTGCCGATGATGATAAGGGTTGGTGCGCCGTGAAAATTCGCTTCCAAGCCTTCTATTTTTTGCAATATCTCTTTGCTCTGAATGACACGTATCTCCCACGGCTGCTTGTTTAATGCGCTTGGTGCATTGACTGCACAATTCATAATAATGTCAATAGAGTCTTTACCGACTTGTTGTGGTTGATATTTGCGAACGCTTCTACGATTAAGGATGTTTTCTATAACTACATCACTTTTGCTTGGAGCATTATTCGTTGTTGCCGGTTTTTCCTGACTATTACAAGACGTTACGGCAGAGAAAAGAAGAATAAGAAGGAATAAATGTTTCATATCTAAAAGGTCTTTTAGTGATTAATAAACGATGTTTGAAAACAAAAATAATAAATATATTACATCTTTTTTCTACTCATCATTCTTTTTACAATAGTTTATCGGTAAACTGACAAATAGTCATATATGTTTTTTTGCTCTTTTTGGCACAGCATTTGATAAGTATATGATGTTGCTGTCAAAAACAATAAACAACGAGAATTTAAAAGAATTAGAAATAACATAATAATATTTTTATAAAATGAGTAAAATAATAGGAATAGACTTAGGTACCACAAACTCTTGTGTTGCCGTGATGGAAGGTAATGAGCCTATCGTTATCGCCAACAGTGAAGGAAAGAGAACTACGCCATCAATCGTTGCATTCATCGAAGGTGGTGAGCGTAAGGTCGGAGATCCGGCAAAACGTCAGGCTATAACCAATCCGGAAAAAACCATATATTCTATCAAGAGATTTATGGGTGAAACATGGGATCAGGTAACTAACGAAATTAAAACAGTACCATACAAGGTGGTAAAAGGAGACAATAATACACCTCGAGTAGATATTGATGGACGTCTTTATACTCCGCAGGAAATATCGGCTATGACTCTTCAGAAAATGAAGAAAACAGCAGAAGATTATCTTGGGCAGGAAGTTCACCGTGCAGTTATTACTGTACCGGCATATTTCAATGACTCTCAACGTCAGGCGACTAAAGAAGCCGGAGAAATCGCCGGACTAAAAGTTGAGCGTATTGTCAACGAACCTACAGCGGCGGCTTTGGCATACGGACTTGATAAGGCTGACAAGGATATGAAGATTGCTGTTTTCGACCTTGGTGGCGGAACATTCGATATCTCGATTTTAGAACTTGGAGATGGCGTGTTTGAAGTTTTAGCTACAAACGGAAATAATAGACTTGGTGGAGATGATTTTGACAATACAATTATCAACTGGCTTGCCGAAGAATTTAAAAACGATGAGGGTATAGATCTACGCAAAGATCCGATGGCTCTCCAACGTTTAAAGGAAGCCGCTGAAAAAGCAAAGATTGAGTTGTCGAGCACAACAAGCACAGAAATCAATTTGCCATACATTATGCCGGTTAATGGTATTCCAAAACATTTGGTGAGAACATTGACTCGTGCCAAATTTGAGCAATTAGCTGATGCATTGATTCGTAAGTGTATTGAACCATGCCGTCAATCACTAAAAGATGCCGGATTAAGTGCATCTGATATAGACGAAGTAATCCTTGTTGGAGGTTCGACACGTATTCCGGCTGTTCAGGCAGAGGTTGAAAAGTTCTTTGGGAAATCCCCATCTAAAGGTGTGAATCCGGATGAGGTTGTAGCTGTAGGTGCTGCTATACAAGGTGCCGTATTGACCGGTGAAGTAAAAGACGTATTGTTGCTGGATGTTACCCCACTTTCGTTAGGTATTGAAACAATGGGCGGTGTGATGACCAAATTGATTGAGTCTAACACAACTATTCCGACTAAAAAAAGCGAAACATTCTCTACGGCTGCCGACAATCAACCTTCTGTGCAGATCAATGTGTTGCAAGGGGAGCGTTCGATGGCAAGAGACAACAAACAGATCGGAGTATTCAACCTTGATGGTATCCCACCATCCCCACGAGGTGTTCCTCAGATTGAAGTAACATTCGACATTGATGCAAATGGTATCTTGAGTGTGTCGGCAAAGGATAAAGCCACAGGCAAGGAACAAACAATCCGTATTGAAGCATCATCGGGACTTAGTGATGAAGAGATAAAGAAAATGAAGGACGAAGCTGCGGCAAATGCTGAAACAGACAAGAAAGAAAAGGAGAAAATAGATAAATTAAATCAGGCTGACTCGTTGATTTTCCAAACAGAAAAGCAACTGAAAGAGCTTGGTGATAAAATGCCAGCCGATCAGAAAGCACCAATCGAAGCTTCATTGGCTAAATTGAAAGATGCTCATAAAGCTCAGGATATTGCTGCGATAGACGTAGCTATGGAAGAGTTGAATAAGCTATTTCACGAGATGAGCCAAAATATGTATAATCAACAAGCCGGGGCTAATGCCGGACAACAAGCAGGAGGTAATGCTGATGATTCTGCGAAAGGAAATGACGAAGGAGTTACTGACGTTGACTTTGAAGAAGTGAAGTAAGAAACGATTATTAACGCGGTAGTCTATGATAATAAGATCCCTGTAAACGAATTGTTTACAGGGATTCTTGGTTTTATTCAATCAAATTAAAGTCGCCCTTTCGATGTTATAAGCACCAACTATTCTTGGCATATATCTAAAAAAACAGGAAAGCGTTTATGCCTTCCTGTTTCTTTCTATCATATTGAAATAACTTCAGTCTTAATAACGATTTCTGTTATATCCACCGCCATTTCCACCACGATTGTAACCGCCTCGGCTACCACCTTCAGTTTTCGGACGTGCAACATTTACATTGATTGTCTTTCCTTCATAGTCTGCGCCATTCAATTCGTCAATAGCTTTTTGACCTTCTGCATCGTCAGACATTTCTACAAAACCAAAACCGCGAGATCTTCCGGTCTCTCTGTCTGTGATAATTTTAGCAGATGTTACTTCTCCGTACGCTGCAAATAATTCTTGTAAACTTTCGCTTGTTGTGCTAAAGTTTAGATTTGATACATAAATGTTCATTTGTTTTCTCTAATTTATTATTATTGATTATTGGGCATCCTTATCGAAGAAAATGATCTTTGCGGCACTCATGCCTTTCTGACCACACTCCAATTTAAATGTTACCATGTTTCCTTCTGTAATGGAAGCCGGATCACTGCTGATATAACAAATGATATCTTTGCTGCCATATTCGTTTTTTTTATGTCTACATATTAGCTTGCCACAACAAGCTTCTTTCCTGTCAGTTTTTGAATATCCCGAAGCATTACTTGCTCTTCTTGTGCACAAAAGGTCAGGGCTGTACCTGTGTTGCCGGCTCTTCCGGTACGTCCGATGCGATGCACGTAAGTTTCGGCGACATCCGGCAAATCGTAATTTATTACTAATTCCAGATGATCAATATCTATTCCTCTGGCTGCTATATCTGTCGCAATCAGTGTTTGTATTTTATGCGCTTTAAAATCAGACAAAGCACGTTGTCTTGCATTCTGAGATTTATTCCCATGAATAGCCGCACTACCGATTCCGGCTTTACTGAGTATACGCGCTATTTTGTCAGCTCCATGTTTTGTGCGAGAAAATATCAATGCCGATTTCTTTTTATCTTTTTTCAACAAATTTATTAATAAATCTTTCTTTTCTTGTTTTTCTACAAAATAAAGATGTTGCTCGATGGTGTCCACGACAGATGATACAGGAGCAACTTCGACCCTTACCGGATTGCGTAGAATGGAACGTGAGAGAACAGCTATCGATGAAGGCATAGTAGCCGAGAAGAAAAGAGTTTGCTTTTCCTTTGGAAGCTTAGGTAGTAATCGTTTTATGTCATGAATAAAACCCATATCCAACATTCGATCGGCTTCATCTAACACAAAATGACTAATTGAGCTTAAGCTGATAAATCCCTGGTTCATAAGATCCAATAAGCGTCCCGGGGTAGCAACTAATATATCTATCCCGGCTTTCAGTTGATTTACCTGAGCATGTTGTTTCACCCCTCCATATATTACACAATGACGTATGCCCACATAAGTAGTGTAGTCATTCAAACTTTCGTTAATCTGAATAGCCAGCTCACGAGTCGGAGTTATTATCAGTGCTCTGATCTCTCTCTTTTTACCGTGTACTTTGTTCAAATATAATTGCTGTATTATAGGTAGCGAAAATGCAGCAGTTTTCCCTGTTCCCGTCTGAGCCAATCCTAATATATCGCGATTGTCAAGCGCAGGAAGAATAGCTTGCTGCTGTATTGGTGTTGGAGTTGAATATCCTTTTTCATTTAGAGCCTTTAATACAGGCTCAATAATATTTAATTCTTTAAATGTCATTTCTTGTTTTTTTCGGTTACGTTATTTTTCATAGATTCCGGACTTTAGGCATATGATATATCCTATTCTATATTATTAATTAATCAGAAATATTGTATGAAAAATAATTGTATTCTATTTGATAAATGTGCCACGATATTGTGATACACACCCTCGCGACTTGTTAGGATTATAAACAAGTAAGCTAATTTTGATGTCGATTTTGACGATGGGAAGTTGCGCGAAACAGAAGCGAAACAAATCATTGAGAAGAAAGATCCAATATAAACTCGATTGTTTTTTAAAATGCAAAGATATGTAAAAAGAATGACTTATTATCAGTTAAGTATCTATTTATGAAAACTTCACTAAAATAGGGCTTGTGTTTAAGCATTTTCGATCGGTGTAGAGGCTATAAAGACAATCTACTCAGAACATGATAATGAGTTTCCATGTTACACTTCTATTGGCATTTTGGGGCATTTTATTTCCCCGAGATACAGACATTGTTACAGTCTCCAATATTCCGACCACCTTCCATACTCCACTTTTGGGACATTTTTCTCCTGTTCGTGCAGTCATTCCTAAGCGAGGTTTCATCATATGCGTTGAATTTTAATTTGTATAATATCCAGATAAATTTGAATATTGCACAAATGTACGATAAATATTAAGTAACTGTTTAAATTTTAGTCACGGAAGCATCCTATATTAAAATGGCAATCTTATTACCAAAAATCATAATCTTGAAAACTTGAAACAGGATCTAAACAGTTACTTGTTTTTTTCTATTTTCTTAGAGCTTCATCATCTGCCGATTCACCATTCTCGAAAATATACTATTTTGTTTCTTCAATTCCGCCGGCGAACCATTCTCGGCTACTCTTCCGTTGTCTAATACGATTATTCGATCGGCATTGGCAACCGTACGCATACGATGAGCAATGATAAGTACCGTTTTGTCGCGTACAAGAGCCGATATTCCCGCCTGAATTTTTGTTTCATTTTCTACATCGAGAGAAGCTGTAGCCTCGTCTAACAAAACGATAGGAGCATCTTTCAGCAATGCCCGAGCGATAGAGATTCGCTGACGTTCCACACCCGAAAGTGTTTCTCCATTTTCGCCTATAATGGTCTGGTAGCCTTGCGGCATCTTGCTTACAAACTCGTCGCATTGAGCCAGTCGGGCGGCAAGCATTACCTTTTCGTCTGTCGCATCACGTTTCCCGATGCGAATATTATCGATGATAGAAGCATTGAACAGAACCACATCTTGGAATACCACAGAATAATGTTGTAATAAGGTCTCTGGATCAATCATGCTAATATCTTGCCTTCCAAGATATATCTTGCCTGCTTGTATATCCCAGAAACGAGCAGCTAATTTTGCCGCCGTACTCTTCCCGCTTCCCGAAGGACCAACGAGAGCTGTTATCTCACCTTGTCTGGCTGTGAAGGATACGTTTTTCAGAATTTCCTTTCCCGATTCATAAGAAAAATCTACATTTCTAAACTCAATATTGTATCCATCTGGGGCAAACTCGGTTTGTCCCTGCTGTATAGTCAGAGCCTCCATTTCTTTCATCCGATTGATACGCACATCTAAGTAAACCAGAACTGCAAGATTGTTCATTACTTCGCTAATAGGAGCATAGATACGTGATCCGATGATCATGAATATGAGGTAGGTAAACAGATCTACTGCTCCTGTTGCAAGCAAAGTTGCACCCACAATAATAACACTCGCCAATCCTAATTTCAATAGGCTTTGTGCACCATTCAGGAATATACCTGTGAGCAATTCTCCTTTGGTTTGCGTTTTTTCGTATTGTCGCAGTTTCGAATCTAATTTTTCGAGATAATCACTTTCCTGATTGTACGATTTAATTTCTTGAATAGTATCTATTCCTTCCTGAATATGTTCTGTTACAGCTCTTTTGTCCTGATAGTTTTCTTTAAAATCTTGATAAATTTTCTTTCGTGCTATCCACACAACTATTCCGGCGATGGGCACTACCCAAAACAACGCCAACGACAATTGCCAATTGAAAAAGAACATACCTATAGCTATGAGAATAACACTGATTACGGATGCAAACAATTGTGGTACTGCATGCGAGAACGTATGTTCAAGGTCGGTACAATCATCCATTATGGTAGACGTCAGGTCTGACAGATTTTTCTCTCCAAAGAAAGCTAAAGGTAATTTTCTCAATTTTTCGGCAAGGGAAATACGGCGATTGGCACTTTCTTCGTATATAGTATTGAACGTGCTTCGGTATTGGACGAAACCAATAATAAACATCGCAACCATAAATATGAGTGCGACAATAGAATAATAGCATAGACTATTTGCCACCGATGCCGAGGGATCGAGTATAGGACGAAGATAATCTTCGAGAAAAAAGAAGGTAAACACTGCCGGAAGCATCAATGCGATGTCGAGTAATGTTGTCCAAAAGACGCCTTTGCAAAAATCTTTAGCCCCTTTGTTCGATAGAGCGAATCGTTGTTGTATTCTCTTAATCATTTTTTTCCTCCTTTCTTATTGTCCAGCTGATAGACTGTTGATATTCGTTCCACATATGCAGATATATTCCTTGTTGTTCTATTAATTGTTGGTGAGTACCTTGTTCGGCTATTTTACCATTACTGATTACCAAAATATTGTCAGCATCGGTGATGCTTGTCAAGCGGTGTGCAATCATCAATACTGTTTTTCCTTTGGTCAGCTCTCGCAAAGCTTCTTGTATCAAGTGTTCATTTTCGGGATCGGCAAAGGCTGTTGCCTCATCCAATACCACAATCGGTGCATTCTTTAAGATGGCACGAGCCAAAACGATACGCTGTTGTTCTCCGCCCGAAAGGTAAGTGCCTTCTGTTCCGATTTTTGTATCCAAGCCGAGAGGCTGCTTGTCAATAATCTCGCGACATTGTGCCAAATCAATGGCTCTGTCTACTTCTTCCATGGTGGCATCGGGCTGACCGTATTTAATGTTTTCGAGCAGTGTGGTTTTAAATAGTTTGGTGTTCTGAAAAACG
>CALNCC010000149.1 GCA_937875275.1 uncultured Dysgonomonas sp.
CGACCTTCGGAACCACAATCCGACGCTCTAACCTACTGAGCTACAACCACCATAATTTGCAATTGCTTCAATCGCGCTGCAAAGATATTTATTTTTTCCTTAGATGCAATATTTATCTGCTCAAATTTAGTTAGAATAGCCGTTTTTGATAGAACTAATCTTTACCAGGTAAATGATCCGAATTGCCCATCAGATGTAATTGTTTCAGCATCAACAACAAAATACTCCGCCGAATTATTATTAAAGAAATTAATCTTTGCCTCTCCCTTATCATCAGTTTTCACATCAGGATTCCAGTATAATGTACGTCTGATATCAACATCATCTGCTGATGGCTTATAATCGTATCTTGGAGAATAGAAATCTTTTGTTACTGCATATCCTTCGATAATCGTAGATCTGATTCCTTTTGCCGGAAGAAGACTCAAATAATCTCCTCGTGAGTATAGAAAAATATACACATTGTTAGTAAACGATTTCCCAGACTTATCAAACCCTGACGGATTTTTATTGTCATTCTTCATATCGGAAAGTTCTTGAGATATTCCTCCCCATCCGGATGCTGTGCTATAACTAAAATCCCTAACCCGAGAAATCATGTTTTGTCCTGTCGGAGGTGCTTCTGCACTTTTCACCTCGCTACTCAAATTAATACCTCCGGATACAAGATTTCCTTTTGCGTCATATTTAGCGATCGGGGATATTCCCGATTCATAAATTGCGATCTTGTTTATTCTACTCATGCTGATATCATCTGCGCTTTTCCATGCTTGCAAAACAATTGGACTATTATTCAGCATAAACAGCACCGGACGGTTTTTATATTTATAATATCCGTTAGGATCAGCATACAGTGAAGGATCCTCTTCGTCTGTATCAGACTGGGAAGAGCGGATCGTTTTTGCACTTGGGAAAACATTAAAATATGGGTCGGTTCGGCTAAGAAACTCGACAACATTATCATACTCTTCATCTCCTTCATCAATCATCCTGTCTCTTTCTTCCATCACATCATATTCGATTGTTCCTGCCGTTAAATATTCGTCAGTCTTACGTGAATCTCGTTTGGCCGTAATGGATACTTCCTCCAAATCGAATACCCTCTCTTTCATGTCTAACGAAGCATTCTTGGCTGCCTCTATCGCAATCAGTATACTATCGTTTTCTGCTATATCTTGCGGTATTGGAGCCTCTTCCTCAACGCCATCTACCAAAGTTGTTGGTTTAGCTACACGCTTTCTTACTTGTGTATCAAAGAAGGTATAGGCTCTTGGTGTAGGCTTGAATAAGCTATTGAGCATAATGCGATTATCTTTATTTTTTCCCTTATCTTTTGCTTGTATGGCAGCGCTCCATTTCCCGTACAATAATTCGTCTATATAAAATGTGAAATCGCCGTCTTCCCCGGTTTTGCATTCTCCCGAAATTGTATTCATACCAGTTATTATGCCTGCGCGTTGTGTCATCATCAGTGTTATATCCAATCCGGGCTTAGGGTTTTTCTTGATACGGCTACGGATATTACCGTCAACAACAAGGCATTTTTCTATTATCTGATTTGCTTGTATTGGCTCTATACCTGTCATTTGCACCCATTTGTATCGACGCCAACCTTGTGTCATCATCAAAAGATCTAAGGCGTATGCTCGAGATCTGTCATTCGACTCGAAATAATAAGATGGATTCTCAATATAGCCCTTCAGGTCAGAAGACAGAAGCATGTTGACAAGCAAACCATCCTCTACTCCGGTCTCATAGCTACGCTCGCCGTCTCGAACCGAAATAGAAAAATTAGTCTTTATCGGATTGTCATTCTTGTCCGTAACCGCAAAATCGATATTAACCTCTTCGTAAGGTCCATACTTAGCTTTATCCAGTTGTCCGATTATATTCAATTCAACATCATTTTTTCTCACAAAGAACATTCTGTCTGCAACCACTTGTCCTTGTACATCGAAGACAAGTACTTGACCGACTCCTGACGGCAAATTATTTTTATCAACTCTTACTACAACAGACTTCCCTTCCGACAAGTCGATACATGAGAAATCATAAACTTTTCCGCGTACCATTGTCGCAACTCCAAGAGTTTCTCCTTGTAAAGACTCATTACGCTGTATTTGAACGGTAAGCCGGTCATTTTGCAATGCATTTACATCTATAACATATCCAGCCGGAAGGCTGGCCGGCATATTGAAGGTCTTTTTCTTTCCTCCGGATCGCACTTCAACTTTACATTTTTCATCGCTCGGTATATATTTAAACTCGCCCATACCCTGATGAGTAGATGAGAATGTTGTTAGTGTATCTTTTTGATTGTTCAGAACGACTCCGGATACATCTATAAA
The DNA here is from genome assembly GCA_937875275.1 of uncultured Dysgonomonas sp. GTDB lineage: Bacteria > Bacteroidota > Bacteroidia > Bacteroidales > Dysgonomonadaceae > Dysgonomonas. Next base: position 2,349 of record CALNCC010000149.1, read on the forward strand.
GCGACCTTTTTCGTCAGTTGCTTTAAAAGCGACCCGCGACTCTATTCCGGCAACGAGATTTCCGCCTTGAGGGAAGAGGGTAAATTCGATATCATTAAATTTTTCTTCTTTTTCCCGTCGGTCAGGGCGATTAGTCCGGGATCCCGTTATTTTACGATCATCGTATTTCCCCGGAGTCTCTGGGGATAAATAGACCGGAATTACACGTGAATATATATTCTCCGGATCAAAATTAGTCATATATCGGGTATAAGCCCTGATCTCGTGAAAACCTGAATAAAATGTAGTTCCGTCAAGGAATATATCACCATGACATTGTCCATCATCAAGATGGTAGCGTTTAGAAACGACGACATTTCCTTCAGGAGACAGAACGTCAACGTATAATACCTTGCTTAATTCTGTCGGTTTATTTAGCTCCGAAGATGTAACATAAGCCTTAAACCAAATATTCTCGCCTAAGAAATAATCACTATTATCAAGATGCAAATAGACCTTTTCTTGTGGCATATATTGGCTAAATAGGTTTACCTTCTCTACAAACGAGGTTAATTTAGCTATTGCAGAGTCTTGCGATATCTGAGCATTAACACAACAGAATGTTGTGAAAAAGAGCCCAAGTAAAATGGATTTTAAGTGTTTCATATTTTTGGTATTATGTCAGTATATTGAGACCGAAACTTTGATCTAAGGTTTAATTAAAATTTGTGTTTTTTATAAACATAAGAGAGGATAATTGAGTATACCCTCTCTTTATTAGAAAACGAACAAGATCTTTTAGGCTGGGTGGATTGCCTCACTTGGACAAACATCTGCACATGTTCCACAATCAGTACATGTATCAGCATCTATAAGATAAATTTCACCCTCTGCTATTGCATTCACAGGACATTCGTCGATGCATGAACCACATGCAATACAGTCTTCATTAATTACATAAGCCATAGTTGTTTACTCCTTTTATTACTAAATATTACTTAACTTTGATATAACAAATATATGTAGTTTTTTTTATTCAAACAAGATACTTCCGCTTATTTATTGGGATATTCTCCCGATTGGGCGTAGATTTGTGAACAATATGAAAGGATGTGTCAACTCTCAAAATAAACAAAAGAAATAAACGTTAGATAAAAAACAACTCTACTATCGTGAGAAATATAATTATACGTACTTTTTTGATTTTGGTTGTCCTTTTAGGAGGAACTGTTTCATTAAAATCGCAAAGAGGATATAAAAAACCTGTAAACCAGCCATATGCAGATCAAAAGTTGTATCATTTAGGCTTTCTGGTTGGGCTTGAAACTCAAGATATGACAATAAGCCACCAACAAAATGGCAATCAGAATGAGTCTTGGTTCACTGAAATTCCGTCGTACGTGCCGGGATTCAGTATAGGTATCATCGGTGATCGATATTTGAGTCAGTACTTTAACATAAGGCTTTCTCCGTCGCTTCATTTTGGAGAGAGGCAGTTTGTTTTTAAAGAACAATATTCGGGTAAAGAATACTCTTCAACTTTAAAGAACCATTATCTGTCAATTCCTTTGCACTTAAAGTTTAATGGAGGACGTATACAAAATGCCAGACCATATTTTTTGGCCGGAGCTTATGCTAATATGGATATCAGTCCGAACAAGGCTGAGGCTTTACGGTTCAAAAAAGTGGATTATGGTTTGGAGTTTGGAGTAGGCTGCAATATATATTTTCCGTTATTCAAATTATGCCCAGAATTAAAATTCAGTTTTGGACTGACCGATCTCATCAACAAAGATAATGGCGATCTGAATGACTCAGAAATGATTAAATATCGCGATGCCGTATCTTCAGCAAAAACTCGAGCTATATCCTTAGTCTTTAATTTTGAGTGAGTTCTGTTATTTTTTGGTCCCATAAGGAGGCGACATCTAAAAAACAGGCAATATAATTTTGCTTTTTGAAAATATGCTTTTTTTGACGCTCCTCAAGGGTAGATG
>CALNCC010000150.1 GCA_937875275.1 uncultured Dysgonomonas sp.
AAAGAATAACAATTATTTCGCACTCATCGCTTGAGCGAGTAGCTCAGCGCAGCGTTCGCCGTCGATAGCCGAAGAAACTATTCCGCCGGCATAACCTGCTCCTTCGCCACAAGGATACAATCCTTTTATATTCGGCGATTGCATCGTTTCACGATCTCTTACTATTCTGACAGGAGACGACGTTCGGCTCTCGACACCTATCAGCAATGCTTCGTTGGTCAAATAACCTTTCATTTTTCCTCCGACTTTCACAAATGCTTGCTGTAAACGCTTCGACACAAATGCAGGCATCCATTCGTGCATCGGAGAAGACACTACACCCGGATTATACGATGTAGCAGGCAATGTATTACTCTTTCTGTTATTTACAAAATCAGACATACGTTGAGCCGGAGCCGTTTGGCTTTTCCCTCCTTGTATCCAAGCCTGTTCTTCCAAATCTTCTTGAAATTTGAGTAACGACAATTCTTTATATTGAGCATATTCAGGAAAATCTTCGGGGCGAACCTCCACCACAACACCCGAATTAGACCATCGAGAGCCTCTGTTGGAAGGAGACATGCCATTTACAACAAGCTGTTTTTCTCCACTTGCTGAAGGAACAATTACCCCTCCGGGACACATGCAGAAAGAGTAAACTCCCCTACCCTCAACCTGTTCAACATAACTATACTCCGCCGCCGGAAGATATTCTCCTCGACCTTCTTCGTTATGATATTGTATTTGATCAATCAAATGTGCCGAATGCTCGATCCGAAAACCTACGGCAAACCCTTTGGCTTCGATCTCCACATTCTGCTTATGCAATAAATAATACACATCGCGAGCCGAATGCCCTGTTGCCAATATAACTTGTCCGAAGAATGTTTCCTCTCTATTTGTCTTTATACCTTTCACTTCATCCCCGTCGATGATAAGGCTATCCATACGGGTTTCGAAATGCACCTCTCCGCCCGATGCGGTGATTTGTTCCCGCATTTTCTCTATTATTGCAGGCAACTTATCCGTACCGATATGCGGATGCGCATCAATCAATATATCCGTATTTGCCCCGAATTGGCAAAATACATTGAGTATCTTATCTACATTCCCTCGCTTCTTGCTGCGGGTATATAATTTGCCATCCGAGTACGCTCCGGAGCCACCTTCTCCGAAACAATAATTAGATTCGGGATCGACAATATGTTCTCTATTCAGCTTCGCCAAATCTTTTTTCCTCTCACGCACATTCTTTCCTCGCTCGACAACGATGGGGCGAACTCCAAGCTCGATTAACTTCAATGCAGCAAACAGTCCTGCCGGACCAGCTCCGACAACAACGGCCTGCGGAGCATCGGACACATCGCGATATGAAACACTCTCAAAGCGGGCTTCCGTCAGCTCTTCTCCGATGTAAAGACGCACCCGAAGGTTGACATATATATTTCGTTGACGTGCATCGATTGATCGACGAATGATACGTGCTGAATGTATTTCTTTCACATCCACGCCACCTTCCTTTGCGGCAATCTGAGTTACGACAACAAGGTCTGATGCCTGTTTGGGGCTTACCCGAATATCTATGTCTTTTTGCATACTAAATTATTTAAGAAGCTTTTGCATTCCTTACACCATCCCCTGCATCGGGTTTCAATTGCCTGTATCCATATAGGTGCACAAGCGACAGAATGGCTATGAAGACAAACGCCAAGTGAAAATCATTGATTGTATAATTACCCGCTTCTCCTTTATTTATCACATTCGAAAATCGCAAAACGACCGCCCCTAAAGCAATTCCCATCCCCGACGACATCTGTTGAACCGTACTGTACAACGTATTTGCCGAAGTCGTTTTCTGATGCGGAATATCGGCAAATGCCAATGTCGTTACACTTGTAAATTGCATAGACCGCACGATTCCCGACATGAACATGACTACGACAATCATATACACCGGCGTAGTGGGTAACAGCAAGGATGTCAAGAATGTAAACAGAGCAACAAGCACCCCATTCACAATCAATATTTTTTTGAAAGAGAAATGCCGTATAACCCATACCGTAGCTGTCTTCATCGACAAGTTGCCAATCATCGTAGACACAAACAATGCGCCTGCCTCGAATGGAGTTAAGCCAAACCCTATCTGAAACATCAATGGCACAAGATAAGGAAAAACACCGATAACAATACGCGTTGCTGTACCCACCAATACTGAGATACGATATGTATCGATCCGCATCACAGAATAATCGATCAACGGATTGGATATATGCCTCGAATAACGGACATTAATAAACAGCAACAAACTACTGATAAGAATAACAAGTACAGCCACCCAATAGGGTAACCCATCTTTGCTAAACAATTCAAGTCCGTACATAAACCCTGCCAGCGCCAATCCACTGAGAATAAATCCGACCAAATCGAAACGCTTCTTTGGCTCAAGGGTTTCTTCCTCGCGGGGAATATTATGTAAAGCCAATAAAATACAGATAATGCCTACCGGCACATTCAGAAAGAATATCCAATGCCACGAGAAATATGTAGTCAGATATCCACCCACCAAAGGCCCCACAATGGGTGCAACAAGAGCAGGTATGGTAATATAGTTCATCGCTGTAACCAACTCCGATTTAGGAGTAACCTTCAATACGGCAAGACGTCCTACGGGGGTCATCATGGCTCCGGCGATTCCTTGAAATACGCGGCACGCAACAAATTGTGGAAGGGTTTGCGACAGTCCGCACAATACGGATGCTATAACGAATAAGACAATGGCAAGGGTAAACACCCGACGTGTACCGAAATGGTCGGCTATCCAGCCACTGCCCGGTATGAAGACAGCCAAAGCTATCAGGTACGACGTTATTCCCGAACTGACATGTATCACATCCGTGCCAAACGAACGAGCCATAGTCGGTATAGCAGTATTGACCGCCGTCGTGTCAAGGTTCTGCATAAAAAAAGCTATCGCAACGGTCAGTGCTATTGTAGTCGAACGTTTAGCTGTCATCTCAAAAAAAACTATTGAAAAGGTTGCAAAGGGAATAAGGGGGTAACACATTTTTTATTGTGTTGTTACCTTCCTCCCTTTATCGAAAATATAAGATCAATCGAGTTTGTATCCATAAGAACGAAGCAAATTATCTCTACTTCGCCAGTCCTTTTCTACTTTCACAAACATTTCCAAGAATACACTCTTATTAAAGAACCGCTCGATATCTTTCCGAGCCATCATGCCCACTTTTTTCAGAGCCTTGCCTTGATGTCCGATCACGATTCCTTTTTGCGTGTCTCGCTCTACAACGATCAGAGCCCTTATGTTGATTATTTTCTTTTCTTCTTTAAACTCCTCAACAATGACCTCTACGGCATAAGGGATTTCTTTCTGATAATAAAGTAGAATTTTCTCGCGAATAATCTCTGTAACGAAAAAACGTGCAGGACGGTCGGTCAATGCATCTTTCTCGAAATATGGAGGAGACTCAGGCAACAGTTCCAAGATACGTTTTCTTATCGTATCTACATTGAACTTGTTAGTCGCCGATATAGGATAAATCTCTGCCTTAGGCAATAATGTTTTCCAATCTTCCACCAACTTTTCAAGTTCCTGCTGGTTGCTAAGGTCTATTTTGTTAATCAGCAGAAGTACAGGAACATCAACTTTCTGCACCTTGCTCAGAAAATCTTCATTCTTGTCGGTCTTCTCCACTACATCGGTCATGTATAACAACACATCAGCATCGCTCAATGCCGATTCGGAAAACGTCCGCATCGATTCTTGCAGTTTATAGTTAGGACGTAACACTCCCGGAGTATCAGAATATACAATCTGATATTCATCCGTATTCACAATACCCAAAATACGGTGGCGTGTAGTCTGAGCCTTCGATGTGATAATGGATATCTTCTCGCCTACCAGTACGTTTGTCAATGTCGATTTGCCGACATTAGGATTTCCTACAATATTTACAAAACCCGATTTATGCATTATAATTTTATGTCTTTGTTCTAAAAGACACAAAGGTAACACTTTTTGAGCGTATTTTTCAGATAGTCAGTTTCCCTTTTTGTGTTACTTTTCTCTAATAGAGAATATGGAACACTTTTTCCAATATTTTTTACTTATTTTTGACCGAATCACATACGTCTCCAATTAAATAAATCGATAATTATAGAAAATAAATGATAATGAAATCTATTTTAAAATTACTTGCAATGTTTTGTTTAGGTTGTATTTGCATATCTACAAAAGCAGCTCCGGCAAAACAAAAGATTAAATGTAACGACTGGATAATAACGCTCAATCAAGATGGAACGACTGACTATTTCTATAAGGGGAAAAGTATATTGAAAGGTTCATTCGTCAGATTTAAGATTGGAAATACTTTTCTGGGAAGTAAAGACTATAACAATGCCGAAATAAAGAAAGAGACGGTGGAAGATGCTTTTGGCAAAGGACAAAAATTTACAATCTCATATTCCGATAGTCGAAAAACGAAAGCAGAAGTAGAGCAGATTTTTTATTTCTATTCCGACAAAGATTATTTTCTGACAGAGGTTTATATAAATTCCGAAAATACTATTTCGAGTAATTATATCGCTCCCATATATAGCACGACAGAAAGTGCTTTTTTGCCGTCTGATCCATCTAACAGGGTGCTGCGAGTGCCTTTCGACAATGACAATTTTACGCATTATTTTTCCACGCCTCTCACATCCGAAGACACATCTTTCGAGGTTACTTCTATCTTTAACGGGAAAAACCGGACAGGACTAATTATTGGTTCTGTGGAGCATGACACTTGGAAGACAGGAATAAGATACAAAACGGAAACTAATCGGACTGTTTCAGAACTTGAGTGTTTTGGCGGGGTTACACATTTCGAAACAAGAGACATCAGCAGCAAACCCGACCGCCCATCGAAAGAGCATGGCAGCATAAAAGGGAACAAACTGAAATCGCCCAAAATACTTTTCGGATTTTTCGAGGATTGGCGCAGAGGATTGGAGACTTTCGGCGAAGTGAATGCCGTTATCGCTCCTCCTCGTAAGTGGAACAGCGGAACTCCTTTCGGCTGGAACAGTTGGGGTGCTATGGCAGAGAAAGTAAACTATGAAGGTTCTGTCGATGTATCCGATTTCATAAAAAAGGAACTTCAACCCAACGGGTTTGAAAACGAAGGAATAACATATATCGGTCTCGATTCGTTTTGGGATAACTTCTCGGAAGAGCAACATAAACAATTTGTGGAACGCTGTAAGACTAACGGACAAAGAGCGGGCATCTACTGGTGTCCATTCTCAGATTGGTATAGCAGTCCCGAGTCTTTTGTGGAGGGAACAAATGAGAAATATAAGTATAAAGACATCTATCTCTATGCGGACGGCAAACCACGCAAGATAGAATCTTTGGCAGTAGACCCTACGCATCCGGGAACAAAACAGCGCATGGATCATTTCATCAATTGGTTCAAAAAGTTGGGATATACATACGTCAAGTTAGACTTTATCAACAACGGCACATTAGAGGCCGACGCGTTCTACAACAAGGATGTAACAACCGGAATACAAGCCTATAACGAAGGTATGCAATACCTTTCCGATCTGTGCGGAGAGGATATGTTCATGGCATTATCTATCGCCCCTACATTTCCGTCGCAATATGGATCATCGAAACGAATAAGTTGTGATGTATGGGGCGCAATGACCGAACGTGATTGGGGTACAACAGGGTATATGCTCAACAGTCTTTCGTTTGGGTGGTGGCTCGACCGTGTTTATCCGTTCAACGATGCAGACCATATTCTCCTACACAAACCCGAAGAAGCAGACGACTACAAGGAAGGAGCAAACAGAGCGCGTGTAACATCGGCTGTCATCACAGGCATTTATATGTTAGGCGACAACTTCAGCAAGACTGGACGCATACCGGGTACTCAACAAGCAAGAGATAAGGCAATACAAGTAACGGCAAACAAAGAGATCAACGAAATCGCTCGCATACAACGATCTTTCTATCCGATAGAAGGCTACACCGCCGATCTGCCTCAACGTGCCGAAAAAACATTTATGTTAGAAACGGAGGATTGTGTATATATTGCCGTTTTCAATTTCAGTAAGTCGGAAAATATGAATGGTAAAATAGATTTAGATAGAGTGTCTAAGACAAATCTGAGTAAAGCCAACGTAAAAGAACTTTGGACTGCGGAAAGTAAAGCCATAGAAAATAATCAATTGTCTTATTCCGTTCCACCACAAGACACGAGAGTATATAAGATAAGCAAATAATATATTTTAAAGTTAATTGACCATGAAAACCATTTTATTATATTTTGCCTGCATCAGCCTGTTTTGCACAACGTTACTCTCGCAAGAGAAACAGGTGATAAGTATAGAGACAAACAATCAGGCTATGATTTTCACAGCCACACAAAACGATCGAATCATCTTTCAATATTGGGGAGACAAGCTGAACGATGCAACATCATTCATCAACAAAAAAGTAAAAGGACAACCCGACACAAATAATGATTTTGCCACTCAACTTTATCCGGCTTATGGAGGAAGATATTATCTGAATCCGGCATTAAAACTGACACATGATGACGGAGTGCTGACAACCGAGCTTGTCTATGCAGGACATACAACGAAAGCGTTAGATGCTAACCGTACAGAAACTGTTATCGAACTGAAAGATAAAATCTATCCCGTATTCGTAGATATACGTTTCGTTGCATACAAAAAAGAGAACGTTATCACACAATCGGCTACCATTCATCACGAAGGGAAGAATACGCTGACCGTCGAAAACTTTGCATCATCCTATATTCCGCTTCACGCGCAATCGTATTATCTGACTCACTTCAACGGAACATGGGCACACGAAATGCAGATGGAGGAAGAAGAATTGACGCATGGCACAAAAGTCATCGAATCGAAGAAAGGCACACGTGCCACTCAGGCAGAAAACCCGTCGTTCCTTCTTTCATTAAACACTCCTGCAAACGAAGATAGCGGAGAAGTATATGCCGGTTCTTTGGCTTGGTCGGGCAACTATAAACTATCTTTCGAGATAGACGAAACAGGACGATTAGGAATTGTCTCAGGCATGAACCCGTTTGCATCTACGTTCTATCTTAAAGCCGGCGAAACGATTGAAGCCCCTGAGATGGTGCTTACATACAGTTCGACCGGTGTAGGTAATATTTCTCGCAACTATCACGACTGGGCACGCCAATACGCAATGGTGCATGGCGATCAGGCTCATCCTATTATCCTCAACAGTTGGGAAGGTGCATATTTCTCGTTCGACGAAAAAATATTGACCGACATGATGGACAATGCCGCTAAGTTTGGTGTAGAGATGTTCGTTCTCGACGACGGTTGGTTCGGAAACAAATATCCACGCAACGGCGACAATGCAGGACTTGGCGACTGGCAAACAAACAAAAAGAAACTCCCGAGAGGAATACCATATTTGGCAGACTATGCCGTCGACAAAGGATTGAAATTCGGTATCTGGATAGAACCTGAAATGGTAAATCCTGACAGCGAATTGGCTAAGAAACACCCTGAATGGATTGTAAAAAGTGGCAGTAGAGAAATTCTCACTATGCGCAACCAATGGTTGTTAGACCTAAGCAATCCGAAAGTGCAGGATTTTGTATTCACGACTTTCAATGATGTTGTGTCTATGTCTCCAAACATCAGCTATGTGAAATGGGATGCCAACAAGCATGTAGACAATGTAGGGTCGGAATATTTGCCTAAGGACAAACAAACACATTTCTGGTACGAATATGTAAAAGGCCTGTATAATGTGTACGAGCGCATCAGAGCAAAATATCCGGAGATACAGATACAGCTTTGTTCATCGGGTGGCGGACGTGTCGAGTTTGGAGCTTTGAAATACCACGACGAGTTTTGGGCAAGTGATAACACAAACGCGCTGGATCGTATCTTCATACAATACGGAACAAATCTGTTTTTCCCTGCCATTGCCACAGCATCGCACGTTTCTACAAGTCCCAACCATCAAACTGGCATGATGATCCCGTTGAAATTCCGTTTCGATGTGGCTATGTCGGGACGATTGGGGATGGAATTGCAACCGAAAGACATTGACGGCGACGAATATGAATTTGCTGCCGAAGCGATCAAGAACTATAAGAGGATAAGACCGATTGTTCAGTTCGGCGATCTATATAGATTAGTGTCTCCGTACGACAAAAACGGATGGGCATCGCACATGTATGTTTCTAAGGACAAGGGAGAAGCCGTCTATTTTGCATACAGCCTCAAATATCATGGGCGTACAACCTATTTAGAAACAAAACTGAAAGGGCTTGATGCGAATAAGAAATACAAGGTTACTGAATTAAATACCAAAAACGGACACAGCTCATTCTATGGTAATGGGCAAACTTTCACGGGAGACTATCTGATGAAAGCCGGTATAAATCTGAATATAGGCAATCCGTTTGACAGTACAGTTTTATTATTGACCGAAGAATAATATCCGTTTTGGGGATATTAAGAAACTATTTATCGCGACGAAACAGAAGCAAAAGTATTACCTTTGTTTTTTATTTTCCTTCATCAGTATAAAAAAACAGAAAGGCTCTTATGCAATTTTTCGATCTGCTCAATTATAGTTTTTTCCAGAATGCCTT
>CALNCC010000151.1 GCA_937875275.1 uncultured Dysgonomonas sp.
ATCCGGTGATAGGTAGCATGTTCATGAATTTTTCGGCAAATCTGTTAGGCTTAGATAATGCCGCAACACCTATCGGGCTGAATGTTATGAAAGAATTGCAAGGGCTGAATCCGCACAAGGATACGGCAAGCAACTCGATGATTATGTTTCTTGTCATCAATGCCTCGGGACTGACATTGATACCCGTAACTATACTCATGTATCGTGCCCAGTTGGGGGCAGCCTCTCCGGCAGACGTATTCATCCCCATATTACTCGCCACATTAGTGTCGACACTTACTGCTATTATCCTTGTCGCCTTTCGCCAAAAGATACAATTGTGCAACCGTGCGATACTCATTCCTTTCGCCTCTATTTTGCTTTTCATCGCCGGAGTGATAGCCTTATTTTTGGTTATGGACAGACAGACGGTAGCTGCTTATGCCACCACGTCTGCCAACATTCTGCTGTTGTTGGTTATATGCGGATTTATATTTGCCGGCGTACGAAAAAAGATAAATGTCTACGAAGCTTTTATCGACGGGGCAAAGGACGGATTCAAAACGGCTGTAACGATCATTCCTTATCTCATAGCCATACTTGTAGCCATTGGGGTGTTTAGAGCTTCGGGAGCAATGGACTATCTTATCGATGCCATAAAGGCGACTGTTGCCTTTTGCCGATTAGACACATCGTGGGTCGACGCCCTTCCTACTATATTGATGAAGCCGTTGAGCGGCAGCGGAGCAAGAGGGATGATGGTGGATGCGATGCAGACATACGGCGCAGACTCGTTAGCCGGTCGCTTGAGTTGCATCGTACAAGGAACAACAGACACCACGTTTTATGTGATTGCGCTCTATTTCGGAGCTGTCTCCATCAAGAAAACACGCTATGTGCTTTCTTATTCGTTGATCGCCGATTTGGTAGGAATCATTGCGGCAATATTCCTCGCCTATCTGTTCTTTGGGTGAAGAAAGAAGAATCGTTATCGACAAATTACAACCTACGATCTTCTATTATGTATTCAACAAATTGGGACTAAACAGTCTATCTATTCATTTTTATTGACTACTCAATAGAGGATATATAGAAAAAATTTATTAACATTGCGTTCACCCTTAGTTTAGCGTATTTTTTAGAAAATGGTATTGCGTAGCAATATCAAAGGGTAGTTGTTGGAATGAAGTAATGTAAAATATAAATATTATGACAGGTATATTTTTCCCGGGAGACGTAGTTGTATTAATTATCACTACAATATGTTATTTTCTCTGCCCCAAATTTATTTTGGGAGAACGACCAGAGTATGTAAGCTTTTTCTTGCTGTTTTTCAGTGTATATTCTTTAATTGTTCTTATTATATTGAATTCAATGGGAACGCCGATAGAAAAACTTAAAGATATTCAGACTCTTTATTTTGTATGTATGCCGTTATTTATGCTTATTGCTCATGTAACATATCCATTTAGAAAAGTGAAAAGAAATAGAGTCTTTACTTTTTTGTTACTCATACCGTCTCTCATCGTCTACGGATTTGCAATCATTGCTTTCACATTACATTATTTTGCCGCTGAGAGCATGAGCCCTATGTGATAACCGCAAACAAACTAAGACTAATAATGAATACACTATAGAAGTTATAGATATGAAATCGAAAGCAAGAATATTTTTTATAATCTTCTTCTTTTCTCTTGTCGCGAGCATTGTTATTTCTCCATTAAGAGGGGGATATGTTACAATCGGGCCATTGACAGGTTTTTACTTATCATCAATTGTCGGTTTATTGACATTTTTTTCATTAACAATATGGACACTATCAAAATACAGGTGTAAATTATCTTCAATCTATATTATTACTGCCCTATTTCTTGGACTATCAATATTGATAGCCCCATTACACATTGTAGATTTTGTTTCAACATTAGGTTCTTTTCTTGAATATCTGATACAAGTATTTGCCATTATTTTAGGATGTATTGTACATCTATGTAAATTAAAAAAAACAAGAATTATCATTTCAATAGCTGGGATAGCATTCGGCTTATGGTTATCATATCCGGGGTATGAAATGTGGCTGAATAAAGTAAGTCATGGGACTTTTACAGGACAGATTAATAATAGTAAAATATATGATTTTCAATTCCAAACTGCGGAGGGAGATGAAGTCTCACTAAAAACTTTTGAAGGGAAATATTTACTAATCGACCATTGGTACACATATTGTGGAGTTTGTTATAGGAAATTTCCTAAAGTTCAAGAAGTTTTTGATAAATATAAAGACAACCCAAATGTATCTATCATAGCCATTCATAGTCGGTTAGAGGATAAAGAAGAGACTTACTCTACGGGGAAAAAGATTTTAGAAGGCGAAGGATATTCTTTTCCTTGTTATTCTATCAACATGAAGAATCCAATATTAAAAGATTTGGACGTTAATGGTTATCCAACGGTATTAATATTTGACCCTGAAAGCAAGCTCGTTTTTAGAGGAAGTATTGACTTCGCAGAAAAGTACTTAAAAACGATTTTCGAAAAATAAACTGCTCCTGCCAATGTAGGGGTACGAAAAAACCACAAGCACCGATTAGCCCTGTAGAATATGTAAATATCGGTTTAAAGCCGCCTCTTCATTTTCAGCGACTAAAGAATAAAAGTCAATCGGGTTGTTTTCTGTATGCGATTTTTCCAAAGCCATATAATAAGCCCGCTTACTGTCATTGTCGCCTTTCAGGCTCACAACGATGTACCCTTTGGTCAATAGATATAGATTCATAAGAAGCCTCGATGTGCGACCGTTACCGTCTATGAAAGGATGTATCTTCACTAACTCATCATGCAGATAAGCAGCTATGACAACGGGGTGTACATTGTCTTCAACTTTCCTGTTATACTCGATTATAAAAGCCTCCATTTGTGGTTCAATAAGATAAGGCTGAGGCGGGAAATGTGTACTGCCTGATATCATTACAGGAACATTGCGATATTTACCCGCATTGTCCCGATCTATACTATGTAAGATAATGGCATGTATCTCTTTGATAAGACGCTCGTTTATCTCGATGCTATCCTTTGCTATGTCTTTGATAAAATCAATCGCCTGAGCATGGTTTATAGCCTCCAAATGTTCACGCATCGACTTTCCCGATATGGTTACACCCTCGTTTACAACCAAAGCCGTTTCTTGCAAGGTCAATGTATTGCCCTCAATACGGTTACTTTCGTATGTGTACTCGATTTCCAAGGCACTTTGTATTTTTTTAAGCGCATCGGTAGGTAAAGGACGCAAAACCGCTAAATTCGCCTTTAAATCGTCTATTTCGGATAGAATTGTATTTAATTTGTTCATAGCGACATTATCAGATAGATTGATACCACAATATTACGATTTTTCTTTTGCTATCGACTAAATCGAAGCTATCAATCTGAAAACAAAGCAAAAGATAAAACAGAGGGCAAAATAATAGTTCTCTATCCAAAATGCAAAGATTAGATTGATTGAGGTACTAATGCAAAAAAAGCGGCTTTAATCAGTCGCTTTTCTATTTATCGGGTGTGATATTGGGTGCGATCCATGCAACCAACTGGTTATCAACACCAATTGTGGAGCTGCGGGGAATTGAACCCCGGTCCAAACAAGGAATTAACTTGCTTTCTACATGCTTATCTTCGCCTGCAATTGTAGGGAATGGGCAAGACCGAAGCCACCAACCCAAACCTTAGTCTCTTAATTTCAGAAAAGAGCCAAGACCTCTCTAATCCTATCTCCGATTTATCTGCACCACCGTATCGAAATGCTTCGAAGCCACAGCTTCCGGGTGATGTCTTGTCCTCACACCTGTGCGAGGATTAAGCTAAATCTACTATACTTCGATTAAGCAGCAAGAGCGTAATTATCGTTGCCAGTTAAATGTTCGCCGTCTGAGATTATAGTGCCAGCCGACAATGCACTGCATGCTTACAAATCACTTCATCTCGCTGTCAAAGCCAGTCAGCCCCAAGTGATACTTCGGATATTGTTTTCACGAAAACAAGCCATCGCTATGTCTTGTCTTCCTGAATATCCAGCACAAAGATAGTTCTTTTTTGCAATGTATAAAAGAGATAAAGTTCTATAATTTCCATCACCCACCATACATGTTAACCTTATCTTAACAATGAGACAACACTTCTTTAACAAGAGAAACCTTAATTTGCATCCAATTAACAAGTTCTTAATTTTATGGAAAAGAGAAAACGTCTCATTTATTTACTATCATTATTGTTTTTTACTTCACATTCAGCATTTTCACAAAGTAACACTGACTTCAATCCATCCGGGAAAATCATAGCGAGAGGCTTCTTCGATTTTAGTACCGGGATAGGAAACGAAACCAAAGAATCGGGATACGACATCACGCGTGCTCTCTTAGGATACAACTACAAATTCACAAAAAATCTGCAAGGGCAGATTGTATTAGACGCTGCTTCGGGAAAAAACGACAAAGGTAACCTCCAACCTCATCTGAGAAATGCGTTCGTAACGTGGAAAGACGAGAAACTATGCGTCAGTGCAGGGCTGGTCGGACTTCTGCAATTTAAAATTCAAGAAGAATACTGGGCTCACCGTTATGTTTTCAAATCGCTGCAAGACGAAAATAAAATGGGATCGAGTGTCGATGCCGGAATAACAGCTCAATACACTTTCTCGCCGGCAATAGCAGCCGATATATCCATCATAAACGGCGAAGGATATAAAAAAATAGAAAAGAACAACAGCACCCTTTACGGATTGGGCGTATCGGCATCTCCAACAAAAGGGCTGCTCCTTAGGGCTTATGGAGACATATACACCGAAAGCGAGGAGTGCAGAGATGCCTTACCGAGCGAAATATCTGACACAAAATATAAAAACCAATATATATTATCCTTATTTGCCGGGTACAAAAATGATAAAATTTCTGCCGGAATAGAATATAGTCATCAGATGAACAAAGGTTTCATCGAAGACAAAAACAGCAACGGATATTCAGCATACACGACAGTAAACATTTCGGACAAATGGAACGTATATGGACGCTACGATCTGTTAGATTCATCATCTCCCGACACGTTCATTTCATCATGGAACAAATTAGACGGGCAATTGATGATTTTAGGGACAGAATTTACAGTCTCCAAACAGCTGAAAATATCGCCAAACCTTAGAAACATTAATCCAAGAATAGGTAAATCGGAACAGTATCTATTTGTAAACGTGGAGCTCAACCTATAATTTAAAACATTAACAAATTCGTAACATATATGCAATCTGTTTGTAATAATACTAAAATAATATTGCATTGAAATTTATCAAATAAAGAATATGAAAAAAACAGTATTTTTTGCATTAGCGATCGTAACAATGTTCGCAGCATGTAATTCGAAAGAAACAGAGAAATTATCAGGTGCAGGAGCTACATTTCCTGAACCATTTTATAAAATGGCATTCAAAAAGTTTTCAACAACAACCGGCAACGATGTTACCTACGGTGCTATCGGTAGCGGTGGAGGAATCAGAAGTTTGAAAGATAAAACAGTCGATTTCGGAGCTTCCGATGTCTTTCTGTCCGATAAAGAAATAAGCGAGATAGGAGCAGACGTAATACACGTACCGACAGCCTTGGGCGCAGTCGTTATCTCTTACAATCTGAAAGATGTAGCCGAACTGAAATTGAATGCAGAGGTTGTTTCTGACATCTTCTTAGGCAAGATAACAAAATGGAACGATGAGAAGATTAAGGCTTTGAATGCGGAAACGAACTTGCCTGACAAGACCATTACTCCCGTCTATCGGTCAGATGGTAGTGGAACAACAGCCGTATTCTCGGAATACATGGCAAAGGTAAACGAAACATGGAACACTGAGATCGGACAAGGCAAATCGCTGAAATTTCCTGTCGGAGTATCAGCAAAAGGAAATACAGGTGTTGCAGGTATCGTTGCCGAAACGGAAGGTGCGATGGGATATATCGGATCTGAATATGCATTAGCCTTGAATCTTGCCGCTGCTTCGATGCAAAACAGTGCTGGCAATTTTATCAAAGCAGATATAAAAAGCATTTCGGCTGCTGCAAATGTAGATATGCCCGACGATACACGCACAGTAATCACAAACTCATCGAATCCGGAAGCATATCCGATAAGCACATTCACATGGATTGTTGTGTACAAAGAACAAGATTACAACGACCACCCTGAAACCCAAGCTAAAGCTCTAAAAAACCTGCTTCAATACATTGTGAGCGAAGAAGGACAGACGATAGCCACACAAACAAACTATGCACCATTGACAGGCGTTGCTTTAGAGAAAACCAAAGCAGCCATAGAGTCGATAACGTATAAAGGCAATGCCATAATAAATTGATAAAAAACAAGAGTAAGCTATAATAATGAAAGACAAGATTTTTAAAGGATTATTATTTACAGCTTCGTGTTTGGTAATATTACTTACTGCCGGTATAGTCTATGCTCTGATTAGTCAGAGCATGACGACTTTCACCCATTTCGGTTTTTTCAACTTCGTGTCGTCTACCGAATGGGATCCTGTAAACAACAACTACGGAGCCTTACCCTTTATTGCAGGCACACTGTTGACAGCAATATTAGCTTTGCTGTTCTGCATCCCCTTCTCATTGTCGGTAGCACTATTCAATGGCGAATACTTTCGCAAAAAGAAGATATCCATATACGTATCTTCGGTTGTCGATCTCTTGGCAGGAATACCATCCATCATCTACGGTCTGTGGGGATTCTACGCCGTGCGCCCATTCCTCATCCAGTTGGGAGTGAGCGAACAGGGATTCGGCGTATTGCTCGCCTCTATCGTACTTGCCATTATGATAATCCCCTACGCCTCATCTCTGAGTGCCGAGTTTATAGCAATGGTACCTAACGACCTCAAAGAAGCGGCTTATAGCCTTGGGTCGACTAACTACGAAGTAGTAAGATTTGTGAATATGCCGGTAGCCGGCTCAGGAATCTTTGCGGCATACATCTTGGCTTTCGGACGGGCATTAGGAGAAACAATGGCTGTAACGATGCTCATCGGTAACACGATAAACATACCTACCGGCTTGGGCGATACGGGAAACACGATGGCGAGTATCATCGCCAATCAGTTTGGAGAAGCCGACGGACTGAAATTGAGTAGCCTGTTCGCTATCGGTCTGTTGCTGTTCCTTATCACGGCATCCATCAACTTTATAGCTAAGTATATCATCAAGATTGTGAAGAAATGAAAAAGACTATATATTCGACAACACGTTACAGGCTGAAGAAAAGTCAATTCTTCTACTTTGCCGTATGTCTGTTTTCGGGCATCACAATGATCCCTCTGTTTCTCATCTTGTGGGAACTGGTAAAGAAAGGATATAAACAATTCAACATAAGTCTGTTTACCGAAATCGCTCCCAGTTCGATGGAGGCTATGTTTGCCCGTGTCAATGGAGAAGTCATTCCGGGCGGAATACTGAACGGTATTACCGGCACATTGCTTATCTTGGCTCTTGCTACTCTCATCGCCATCCCGATAGGAATAATGGGCGGAATATTTCTTGCCGAAAATAAAGACAGCAAGCTGGCTCGTCTCGTGCGGGCACTGAGCGACCTTCTGCAAGGCATACCGTCAATCGTGATCGGGGTTGTGGTGTACATGTGGGTTGTAAAGTCGATGTACAGCTACTCTGCCTTAGCCGGTAGTATAGCACTCGCCATCATGATGTTGCCGATGATAATACGCTCTACCGAAGAAAGCCTCAAGATGCTCCCCACTTCACTCAAAGAAGCAGGATTGGCATTAGGTGGATCGTACACAACCGTAGTTATGCGTGTTCTTGTTCCTTCGGCATTCAGCGGCATATTTACAGGATCGTTATTAGCCACATCGCGCGTGATGGGCGAGACTGCCCCTCTACTCGTTACAGCCTTAGGCGCAGCGTCGGTCAATTGGGATGTAACCAGCCCCACGAGTGCAATATCGCTGCTGATATGGGAATTTTATAACGACCCCAATTTAGTAGCCCTCGTTTGGTCATCCTCCCTCTTATTATTACTTTTGGTATTAGGAATGAATATTTTAGCTAAAAACATATCCAAGAAATGGAAAATACAATAAAAGAAAAAAACTACATACTGGAACTCAAGAATGTGTCGGTGTCATATTCTCCCGAGAAAAAAGCCGTGCTGGATGTCAATGCGTCGATAGAGGCAAATACCGTAACGGCTATCATGGGACCTTCGGGCTGCGGCAAGAGCACCTTGCTGCGTGCCATCAACCGTATGCACGAATTATATCCCGAAATAAAAACCGAAGGAGAGATACTGCTCAAAAACGAAAACATATTCGACATGAATCCTATGACCGTCAGACGATTGGCGGGAATGGTATTTCAGCGTCCCAATCCGTTTCCGACGATGAGCATCTTCGACAACGTATTGGCTGGCTATAAGCTGAATAATATAAAGCTATCGAAAACCGAAAAGGAAGAGATTGTAGAGAACAGCCTGAAAAGTGTAGCCCTGTGGGACGAGGTGAAAGATTCGATGACAAAGAAAGGAACATTTCTTTCGGGAGGACAACAACAACGCCTTTGCATTGCACGGGCATTGGCTCTCAAGCCCGAACTGTTGTTGATGGACGAACCCACATCGGCACTCGACCCCATATCGACGAACAGAATAGAGGAACTCATTTTCGAATTGAAAGAACAATATACCATCGTCATCGTTACTCATAATATGTCGCAGGCTGCACGTATTTCCGACAATTCGATGTTTATGTATCTCGGCGAACTTGTCGAATTTGGGCCTACTAAACAGATGTTTACCAAACCAAAAGACAAGCGCACCGAGGATTATCTGACCGGAGTATTTAGTTAAAAAAAGAAACAGTAAAGCATAAGAAGAATATGACTGCAAATATAAAAGCAAAACAATTGGAAATTCTCCTGCACGAATTTCAATTACTATCAAAGACTACGTTGACCCAGTTGCAGCTTGTGTCTAAATTGTTGCAGGACGGCTCAATCGAGAGCCTCCACAATGAGGTTGAAGCAAACGAGATTATCATCGACCGCCTCGAACTGAAAATAAGAGAAGAGGTCGTTTTCTCGATATTCAAATTCAACCCCGTTGCCGCCGACCTGCGGCAGATAGTCGGCTATCAGGACATGACAACCAACCTCGAACGTGTAGGCGACATGTTGCTCAACATCGTGCACGGACTGAAAACCGTCGATCTCTCTACTACCGAGATGGAGGTTATACGCAAGACATTAATAAAAATGATGTCGTACGTAACCGAAATGACACGAGATGCCATCATCTCATTTTCCAATCAGGATGCACTGATAGCATACAAAGTAATAAAAGAAGACGACAAAGTAGATGCATTATTTCATCAATTAAAAGTAACTTTACAGGAAAGATATGCAGACAAGCAACTAAAGAAAGAAGATATAGCCCACATTATCAACATCAGTGCCATATCTCATAATCTGGAACGAATAGGCGATAGCGCAACCAATATAGCAGAGGCCGCGATATTCATAACTGAAGGAAAAGATATTAAACATGGAAACAAAGAATGACGCAAATATACTGATTGTAGACGACGAAGCGGATATACGGGAAATCCTGCAATTCAATCTCGAAAACGAGGGATATAAAATAGATTTGGCTGAGTCGGCCGAACAAGCCTTAAAGACCTTGTCGCCCAATCACAATCTGATAATATTGGATGTGATGATGGAAGGCATGTCGGGTTTTAAGATGGCAGATCAATTACGCAAATCGGGCAACACAACCCCTATTGTATTCCTTACGGCAAAGAATACAGAAAACGATATGCTGACCGGTTTTTCGATCGGTGGAGACGATTACATATCCAAACCATTCTCTATAAAAGAGCTTATTGCCAGAGTGAAAAGTGTATTGAAAAGAGCCAATATCGCTCACAGTGCTCACAACAAGGACGTGATAGAGGTGGGAACATTGCTGATAGACATGGTGTCTAAAACCGTATCCGTAGACGGAACAATCGTAGAATTGACTAAAACCGAATTTAACATATTAGTGCTTTTAACACAAAATCAAGGGCAGATATTTTCTCGCTCCGAGATTCTTGAAAAAGCATGGAAAGACGACGGCATCGTATTGGAACGCACAGTAGATGTACACATAACCCGTCTGCGCAAGAAAATAGGAAGATATGGAGATTCTATCATCAATCGTACCGGATACGGATATACATTTTCTCTTCAACAATAAACACACACTATGAAAATTTCATATAAATATCGTATTCTCGGATGCTTTCTTTTCATTTTTGTGCTATTCACGGTATCTATTGTTCTATTGGAACAGGATCGCGAGAAAAAGTACAAGACCGAAGCATTGGAAGCCCGACTGGACGGATACGCCGAGACTGTTCACAGATACATCTCGACGAACAATCTGACAGACAGCACCTATACGCAATTGGATGCGATAACAGATATACTGCCCGATGCTATACGCCTCACCGTTGTAGATAATGACGGCAACGTACTTTTCGACAAAGATGTGAAGGAAATAGAATCGATGGAAAACCACTCTGATCGTCCCGAAATCAAGAGTGCCCTTTTTCAACAACATGGGACAAACATACGCACATCGGCTTCTACAAATCACGAATACCTCTACTATGCCAGACATTTCCCCCAACATTTTGTACGTGTAGCACTACCTTACGATGTGTCAACAATCAACTACCTAAAGGCCGATAATTACTTCATATATACCACATTACTGCTTTTCGTTGCTGTACTTATCTTTCTTTACTTTGTTGCCAACAGGTTCGGGAAATCAATATCACAACTCAAACAATTCTCTATTGATATACGCAATGGTAAATCATTATCGGAAAACATCAATTTCCCCGACGATGAACTGGGAGATATAGCCAAAGAGTTAGCCAAGATATTCAATCAGAAAGCCAAGACCGAAAAAGCACTCAAAATAGAAACTGAGAAATTGATACAACATTTTCAATATTCTGAGGAAGGCTTGGGCATCTTCGATGCTTCGCACAAGAAAATATATGCAAACTCTCATTTTATCCAATACACCACTCTCATTACCGAAAAATCGTCGTTGGATGTAGAAGACTTGCTGAAAGACGAGCGGTTTGAACCTATAACTCAATTTATAGGAAAGATAGATAAGACATCTCCGTTGTTGTCTATCCAGATCAGTGTCAACGGAAAAATATATTTAGTAAAAGCCATCGTCTTCGAAGACAAGAGCTTCGAGCTAACAATAAAGGACATTACCAAAACAGAGAAAAACCGCATATTGAAACAAGAGATGACAAGCAATATCGCTCACGAATTGCGAACTCCTGTTACATGTCTGCGAGGATTCTTAGAGATACTGAACGAGATAGACGTTCCGGTAGAAAAGCGTACTCAATTTACCGAAAAAGCATACCTGCAATCTATACGCTTGTCCGAGCTGATTGATGATATCAGCCTGCTGAGCAAGATTGAAGAGTCTGCCGTATCATTCAAATTTCAGAAAGTTGAGCTTACGCAGTTGATTGATAATGTGCGAATAGATGTAACCGACAAATTGGAGCTCCACCACATCAAATTCGTATCCACCATAAAAGACCATTTGGCTGTGGAGGGCAATTACGGACTATTATATTCGGTATTCCTCAACCTAATCAACAACTCGATAAAGTATGGTGGCGACAACATAGAGATACATATCGACTGCAATATGGAAACTGATCGGGAATTATATCTATCCTATTACGATACAGGAGCCGGAGTAGAGGAACAACACCTCAACCGCCTGTTCGAGCGTTTCTATCGTGTCGGCGAAGGGCGTACCCGCAACACCGGAGGATCGGGATTGGGATTGTCCATCGTGCGCAATACGATACTTCTTCACAAGGGAGATATCCAAGTGAAGAAGCACATCAGCGGAGGACTTGAGTTCCTTATCAAGCTGAATAAGTAGGACTACTGCATAAATATCAAATCACATCAAACTCCGCAGATACAGCTTGGTCTGCGGAATGTTTGCCTATAACCATCCGATATTTACCTGTCGGCACTTCCATTTTTTCCGATTGTGGATTCCATTTGGCTAACTCCGAAACGGGAATTTCAAATTTCACGTCTTGCATTTCTCCGCCACCAATCGACAAACGAGCAAAACGGCGTAGTTCTTTTATTGGCAATCGACCATCTGCATCGGGGTATTCGATGTATACCTGCACTACCTCGTCGCCCGCGAGGCTGCCGGTATTTTTTATCTTGGCACTGAATTTAACAGTATCTTTCTTTTTATATTTAGATGCAGGTTTCTTTGCCCAATCATAATTGAATGTAGTGAAACTCAACCCATAACCAAACGGATAGAGAGCCTCTCCCTTAAAATAGCGGTAGGTGCGATTCTCCATCGAATAGTCGTGGAAATGAGGCAGATCACTATCGTTTTTGTAGAACGTAACCGGCAGCCTGCCCGACGGGTTGTATTTACCAAACAAGACATCTGCGATTGCTGTTCCTGCCGACTGTCCGCCATACCATGTTTGAAGCACGGCATCAGCATTCTCGGCCTCCCATTCAAAACCGATTGCACTGCCCGACATGCAAACAAAAACCAAAGGAATGCCCGCCGCCTTGATTTGTTTCATCATATCGGTTTGCACTTTTGGCAGAGCGATTGTTGTACGGTCGCCCCCTTTAAATCCCTCAACGGCTTCTTTGCCCGCATCACCATCTTCCCCTTCGAGGCGTGGCGAAATGCCGCCGACAAATACGACAAGGTCTGCACCTTGAATAGATTTTATGGCTTGAGAAACATCGTCAACCGAAATAGAGGCATGCCCCGTACCTTTCACGTACACCACCTCAGCCTCGTTGCCGATTCCGATAAGGGGTGTTATTATCTTAGTCGGAAATCCGTTGTAGTTCCCCAACTGCACCTCTTCATCGTTGGCGTTGGGTCCCATTACCACAATTTTCTTATACTCTTTCGTCAGTGGCAATATATTGTTCTTGTTCTTCAACATAACGACAGACTGCCTTGCCATCGACAAAGCATGCTCGCTGTGTGCCGGAGCTTCGAGAATATCCGTAGTCAAATTAGCGTATATATCTTTCTCCTTAGGATCGAACATTCCTAAGCGAAAACGAATCGTAAACAATCGTTTCAGAGATACATTTATTTCGTCTTCTTTTATCAGTCCTTTCTTCACTGCTTCTACTAAGGCTTTGTACGATGTTGTGCCACAGTCGAGGTCTGTTCCGTGTTTTACGGCATCGGCGGATGCAGTCGTCGCATCGGGATGCGTCTTGTGCGTGCGGTAGAAATTGTCTATCGCGCCACAGTCCGATGTTACATATCCTGTGAAAGACCACTGGTTGCGAAGAATATCCGTCATCAACATATTGTTGGCACAACACGGCTCTCCATCGTAGCGATTGTAGGCACACATGACCGACGACACATTGGCTTTGGTTACCAAGTCTTGGAATGCGGGCAAGTATGTGTCCCACAGGTCGGTCTCGCTTACCGTTACGTCGAAGGTATGTCTTCCAAATTCGGGTCCGCTGTGCACCGCATAATGCTTGGCACATGCCGATGTTTTCAGCATCACAGGGTCATCGCCCTCCAATCCGTGCACGATAGCCTGCCCCATCATAGATGTCAGATAAGGGTCTTCGCCGTAGGTTTCCTGCCCTCTACCCCATCGCGGATCGCGAAAGATATTTATATTTGGTGTCCAGAAAGTCAGCCCTGTATATTGTTTCCCGGCTTCGCCTTTTGCTATTGCATCGTTATACACTGCCCTTGCCTCATCCGATGTTATCGTCCCCATTTTGGTCATAGCATCGGGGTTGAAAGTTGCTGCCATACCGATAGCCTGCGGAAAAACGGTAACCTTATATCCCGATCTGCCTACTCCGTGCAAACATTCGTTCCACCAGTTGTATGCCGGTATTCCAAGTCGTTTTACCGCTGCCGACTGATGTTCCATCAGCGAAACTTTTTCTTCGAGTGTCAGACGCCCGACAAGGTCGTCGACCCGTTTTTCGATTGACAAACCAGTATCCTGAAACGGATATTCAAACTTACTCTGAGCCGAGATAGTAGACTCTAATCCCAAAAAAGCTAATAATAGTATAGCCAATAGTGTTTTACTGTTCATGGTTGTTCTTCGTATCAATGTGTTTTTGTTGTAGAAACAAAGATAAACACATCTGCCTGATATACAACAAGCAGCATAAAAAAAGAGAGCCTTTAGCTCTCTTCTTTCTTATTCATTAACATATGCGATTCTGTTCTCAATCGTTATAGGTGGGCAATGTTGAAAATTCTTTCGAATAACGCAACATTTGTTCCGCATAACCTTCATCGTACGAGATGGTTACATCTACTATCTCGCCCTTATCGTCTTTCACTAACGAATATACAGGATTAACAAACCCTCTGTACGGCTTCATATTCAGCCCTTTGTAGCGAGCAAGCACTTCGGCATGCAGTTTCTGATCTACCTTCACGGCATAGGCATCTACAATTGCTTTAGCTGCCGCATAATCTCCTTCCGATTTTATTCGCTGAATTTCTGCTAACAACTCGCCAAACAACCCGCGCAATTTCTCATAGTCGTTGATAACAACAAATGTTTCGCCATCGCGCACTTTCAGTTCCACCACATTGTCGGCTCTGCCTTTTTCGTATACCCATCGTGCTATCAGCTGACGGTTGCGCATGTGCGCTTCTTCTATATCCTTACCCGGTTCGATGCGCACAAGCTGTGTCATCAATCCGTTCATCATAAATTTATAATATTCTGCCTTGTATGCTTCGGAATCGGGCAAGATTCCCAATTCCACTATCTTAGCATCGGCAATATAATATAGTCCGAACAAGTCGGCACGCGTTTCTTCAATTGTCGAGCTTTGTTCTCCCAATGCGTTGGGATCAACTCCCGGAAGCAATTTACCTGATCCGTGTCCTAAACATTCGTGCAAATCGGTGTGCAATACGTCGGTAATAAAACCAAATTTCGACAAAGATTCTTTTTCCACATCAGAATACACAAACTCGTCATTGAATCCGGTATGCAGACTCGCCTTGTCGTAGGCTTCCATTATGTTTTCGATAGTTACAGACTTCGAGCCATGCTCTTTTCTTATCCAATCGGCATTGGGTAGATTGATTCCTATTGGAGTCGCAGGATAACAATCTCCGCCAAGTTGGGCTACGGTTATCACTTTTGCCGAAACGCCTTTCACTTTTTCTTTTCTGAAACGGCTGTCCATCGGCGAATTATCTTCAAACCACTGCGCATTGTCGCTGATAATCTTTGTGCGTTTGGTTGCATTTTCGTTTCTGAAGTTAACTATCGACTCCCAGCTCGCCTTGATGCCAAGTGCATCGCCATACACTTCGGTAAATCCATTTACGAAATCTACTTTTCCCTCGTCTTCGACCCAAGCGATGCAATATTTGTCGAATAGAGACAGATCGCCCGTTTTATAATAATAGATTAGCAAACTTAGCATCTCTTCTCGGTACGGACCCGGATTGTGCAAATTGCGCAATGCTTCTTCGAGCCAATAAACGACACGCTCTATGGCAGGAGAATATAAGCCTTTTACGTTCCACACCTTTTCGGTCAATACTCCGTTTTCTTTTACCAAACGGCTGTTCAGCCCGTATGATAAGGGGGTGAGGTCATTCGGGTCTTTCATTGCGTTATAGAAAGCGACTACTTCGTCTTGTGTTACACCTTCGCCGTAGTAGTTGTTTGCCGAAGCCAATATAACATCCTTCGCCGATTGATCCATCTTTTTCGCCATCACATGGGGGTCGAACATAACCGGCGTAATCATCTCCACAAACTGATCGACGGTTTGCCCCTCTTTTACCGGAACGAGATCGGCGGGCAGACTCTTTACCTGATCGGCAAAAAACTGCTGCGAAAATGCCGGTAAGAATTTCTCTTCGCCATAGTGATGATGTATCCCGTTAGAAAACCATACCCTTTTCAGATACACCTCCAGAGCCTTAAATTCGTCAGAGCCTTTGTCGCCCTTATAGTTTTCAGAAATGGCTTCGAGTGTGCGGCGGATGGCAAGATTATATTTATTATTCTGGTCGAATAATATATCGCGCCCTTCGAGTGCTGCCATCGACAAAAAGTATATCTGCTTTTTGTCGGCCAGCGACAAGTGTTCAAAACCGGGAACTTCGTATCTTAATACCTGTATGTCGGCAAATTCATCTACTTCGTATTTCATTTCTTCGTCATTTATCTTTATTTGTTCTCCTTTTTCTTTACAGCCCACCATCGACAATGTGAGTACTGACAATGCTAACAATAGATTTTTCTTCATTTCAATAAATATAATTGCATCCTTATCCCCTGAGAACAAGCAATGCAGTTGTGGAATTAAACAATATCTTTCGCGAAAGACTCGGTGCGAAAATTCGCATAAAGGTATTACGTCTTCTTGTATTAAGAGCAACAACATCCACTTTATTTTCGATAAAGAACTCATCTAACTTCTTGATAGGCTCATCTGCCTCCATCAATTTATAGCCGATATTCATATTCGGATATTTCGTGGCAAAGTATTCATACACGGCTTTCATCTGATCTTCACTCCAAAAAGTGTTTTTTTTACCGGGTACATTCAAGTGCATCAGCGTGATGCGCACCGACTGATCTTTCAGCAACTTTGTCATCGAGTCGAAAGAGACAAGGTCGCGTTGGCTAAAATTGGAAAGGAAGGCGATGTGTTGTGTGCTGCACCAGTCCTCAAACATCGAGTTCTCGGGAATGGCAAGTATCGGCACAGATGTACTCTCCAGCACCTCTGCCGTAACGCTGCCTATTGGCAGGTTGCTATTGTGCCCTTTGCCCTTTGTCCCCATCACTATCAGCGATGGTTTGTATTCTTTGGCATAGGCTACAATTTCCTCTTCGGCAAGCCCCTCGCGTATGGTATAAGAATAATTGGCGGCGGGGAATCGCCCGCTTTGCACTTCACTATCGATCTGCACCAAAAGATTATTCATATTCTCTTTCACAAAATCCAGATTGGAACGCACCTCTTCACCTGCTATTTTTGCATGATCGAAGGCATCGGCTATCGGAAAAGCCGACGGATAATAGGGACTGAAATAGGCATGAAATATTTTCACTTTGGCGTTTATCTCCTTTGCCATATTGAATGCCACACGACATGCATTCAACGAATAGTTTGAAAAATCGACGGGAACCAATATACGTTGAGAATCGCCGTCGGCATTCCATGTATCGTTGTTGTACCCAAACAGATGCAACCCTTCTACTACCGCCAATGCACGCGACAGGTCTTCTTCTTTGATTCGCACACGAACACCGGGAGATATCTTATCGGGATTGTTGCGGTCTATTTTTTCTATGCTTACCTCAACACCGGCCTCAGCCAGTACATCTTGCAGCATCTGAGCCTTTTCATTTGTGTGAATGGCTAATGTAACTAATGTCTTATTATTATTCATATTTCGAGATTTAGTAATTACACTTATCAAATTTAGCCATTCTTATTTTGTAAGAGAAATACTTTTGTATAATTTTCTTTAATTATCGCCACTACAAGCTCAAACAAAAAAGAGGACGAAAGATTTTCATCTTTCGTCCCCTGTATATCAAAATGTATGTATTCCGAATTTGTTATTTGATACCAATACCAAAATACTCAAACCCTTGTTCATTCATTTCCTGTTTGTTGTATATATTTCTACCGTCAAACACAAGCGGATTTTTTATCGTTTTCTTTACCACATTCCATGACGGCATTCTAAACTCAGGCCATTCCGTTACGAGCAATATAGCATCTGCATCTACCGTAGCGTCATATATGTCTTTCGAATATACGACTTTATCTCCTATGCGACGTTTCGTTTCTTCGACTGCCACCGGATCGTAAGCAACTACCTTTCCTCCCGCTTCTACTATTTTATCGATAAGCACCAATGCCGGAGCTTCGCGCATATCGTCAGTATTCGGCTTGAATGCCAATCCCCACATAGCGATAGTTTTGCCCTTAATGTCTCCATTGTAGTATTTCATCAACTTATCGAAAAGGATATTTTTCTGATCCTCGTTCACATCTTCT
>CALNCC010000152.1 GCA_937875275.1 uncultured Dysgonomonas sp.
GGCAGTGAGTATGATCGCGTCTTTACCTCCCGTTTCGGCAGAAAGCGGAGTGCGTGGGCTGTTTTTCAACAAGTGGAAAGCCGTGTCGGTGCCACCCGTAAGTATAATGTGCCTTACCGCCGCATGAGCCGACAGATAGTCTAACGAACTGCGCTCGGCAGGACAAACGACCTGCAACGCATCCTTAGGCACTCCCGCATCCCAAAAGGCTTGAGCAAACAGCCATGCCACAGGCAGAGCCACAGTTGCTGGCTTCAAGATGACGGTATTGCCTGATGCCAGACCGGCAGCAACTCCACCGACAGGTATTGCAAACGGGAAGTTCCAAGGCGGAATGACAAGCAGTACGCCCTTCGGCTGATTGGATACTTGTTTCAGTTCGTCAAACTGTTTCATGGTAAACGGATACCAGCGGCAGAAGTCTATCCCTTCCGACACCTCTACGTCTCCCTCGCCAAAGGTTTTGCCTGTTATGGCAGACATGCAGCCGATAAATTCGCCACGTCGTTCTGCCATCATGTCGGCTACCTTGTGCAATATGCGGCTACGCTCGTCGGTAGATGTTTTTCTCCATCCCGAAGCATCTTTCTCTGCTATTTCTACAATTTCTTCTACTTGTTTCTGAGACGAAAGGTTGGCTTCGCAAACGCACACCTCATCGTTGCGACTGCGGTCGAAATATTGGCGTTTCGTTTCCGTTTCCACCTCTTTCTTGCCTATCTGCACCGGCACGATGAAGTTTGTTGCATTCACTTCGTTTTCCCATTTATCGAGGATGGCGAGTGCCCACTCACGATTGGCTTTCAGGTCGAGGTCGGTGTCGGGCTCGTTGGCGAAAGTGTCTGTCGCGGTGTATGGCGCAGGAGCTTTTGTTCGGTCTTGCTTGCGGAAGGCTGTCGCCTCCATCTTATCTTTCAGGCTGTATGCTTCTTTAAATTGGTCTTCGAGAAAATGCCATGTAGGCGAATCGAGCTTGAGGTCGAACGAATAGCGCAGGAAGTTGTCTTTCCCCGTATTCTCGTCCATACGGCGCACAAGATACGATACGGCATTCAGGAAGTGCTCTTTACGCACCACCGGTGTGTACAGTATCACTTGTTTGCCCAACGACCTGATAACCCTCGGCAAGTGGTTTGCCATTCCTTCGAGCATCTCGAACGTAACAAATTCTTCTACGCCATTTTTCTGAGCCAGCAGGTAGGCATACCCGATGGAAAAGAAATTGTGCGATGCCACTCCCACATGTACCAACCTTGCATTTTCGGGTTTCAACATTTCGTCCAACAAGTGCAAGTGATTGGCATCTACCGCCACCTTCGACGGCAATACGGGATTTGCCCACCCTTTCAGCGACGACACTATGGTTTCCATTTGCAGATTTGCCCCTTTTACCAATCTTACCTTGATAGGCGAGCCACCCTCTGCTACACGTTTCTTGGCAAAATCGAGCAGCGTTTTGTAGAACAGCATGGCGTCGGGCAGATAAGCCTGTATTACGATTCCGGCAGTATAGTTCTTAAATTGAGGCTGATCGAGAACCGTCATAAACACATCGAGGGTCAGTTCGCTGTCTTTGTATTCCTCCATGTCGAGGTTCACAAATTTTGCGGTAGATGTGCCGTCTTTCGCCGTGTAGGGATTATCTATCGCATGCTGATAGATGTTGGTAATGAGTCGGCACAGGTCTTTTTTGCTTTGGGCATAACTGAGTGGATGCAACTGAGCGTAAATACCCGACAGTTTGATGGAAATGTAATTGATGTCAGGCTCTTTTAGTGCCTCCAAGTAATGCTCGTATCTGTGGTTGGCCTCCGTGTCGCCCAGCACTACCTCGCCCAACAGATTCACATTTTGTCCGATGCCCTCGTCCCATCTTTTGCCTAAGTGGCGGCTCAGTGCGGGACGTTCTTCCGCGATAATGATTTTGTTTGTCTCCTTCCGCAATCTGTCTTGAAACATCGGAACCGCAATTTTGTCTATCTGGTATCCGAACTTAGTGAACAGCTTGAGAGTGAATTGGTCGAACTCGTTGAAAAAATCGGGAACGCCATATTCTTCTATCAGTTGTTTGAGGCGTTTAGACAGTTTCTTTTTGTTTTTGATTTGCGACGATTCGTCGAGCATCTTAGATAACAGCACCTTGTTTGCCGGTTTCCGGATGAGAGAGGCAAACATCTGTTGCTCCTTCACCTCGTTGTCAGTAAGTTCCTTGTCGGCTTTGATGAGAAACTGTTTTGCCCATTCGAGTGTTTCTTGGGGTGTGATTTTTTCCATGATTCGTTAATAGTTTTTCGGGTTTTTTCCATATCGTGAAAATGCCATCGAATATAGTGAAAAAACAGGTATTATTTTCCTCAAAAATAAAAATTAATACGATAAAAATGAGGATTATATATAAAAGTTTACTTATTTTTGAAAAACATGCCTTCTGAAAAATTAAAATACACAATAAATTCTAATTTTTAAACTATCTAATATTAACTCTTAAATACTACTGTGCCATGAAGATTTATCAAAACAATGAAATCAAGAATATTGCGATTCTTGGCAGTTCAGGTTCCGGGAAAACCACTCTTGCAGAAGCGATGCTTTTCGAGAGTGGAGTTATAAAACGAAGAGGACGAGTAGAAGACGGAAACACGGTTTCCGATTATTTTCCTGTTGAAAAAGAGTATGGTTATTCGGTTTTCTCGAGCCTGATATCGGTGGAGTGGATGAACCGCAAACTGAATTTTATAGACTGTCCCGGTTCAGACGACTTTGTGGGCAGTGTAGTTACCTCGCTCAATGTAACCGATACGGCGTTGATGGTGCTCAATGCCCAATATGGCGTAGAGGTGGGCACAGTAAATCAGTTGAGGTACGTAGAACGGTTCAAGAAACCGATGATATTTATCGTCAACCAACTCGATCATGCCAAAGCCGATTTCGACAACACGGTGCAGCAGTTGCAAGCCAAGTACGGCAACAAGGTTGTATTGGTGCAGTACCCCGTAAATGTGGGCGAAGGATTTAATGCGGTGGTAGATGTATTGAAAAACAAAATGTTCAGATGGAAACCCGAAGGCGGAGTTCCCGAAGTTCTCGAAATACCCGAAGAGGAAAAAGAAAAAGCAGGCGAACTGCATCAACGACTGGTAGAGGCGGCAGCCGAAAATGAAGAATCGTTGATGGAGAAATTCTTCGAAGAAGGCACGCTCTCGGAAGAAGATATGCGTATGGGCATACGTTGGGGCTTGGTCAACAGAGACCTGTTTCCCGTATTCTGCGTGAGCGCGGCAAAAGATATGTGCGTGCGCCGTACGATGGAGTTCCTCGGCAATGTAGTGCCTTACGTTCGCGACCTGCCTATGCCGGTTACCACCGAAGGGGTAGAAGTAACTACCGACCCGCAAGGACCGTTGAGCCTCTTCTTCTTCAAAACATCGGTAGAGCCACACGTCGGCGAGGTATCTTACTTCAAGGTAATGAGCGGAACCGTGCACGAAGGAGACGACCTGCTGAATGCCAACCGCGGATCGAAAGAACGCATCGGGCAGCTCTTCGTGGTGGGAGGACAACAACGGACAAGCGTGAGCGAAATCGTTGCCGGAGACATAGGCGCATCGGTGAAGCTGAAAGATGTTCGCACCGGAAATACGCTAAACGGCAAGGGTACCGACTATAAATTTGATTTTATAAAATATCCCGATCCTAAATATCGCAGAGCAATAAGTGCCGTAAACGAAAAAGATACGGAAAAACTGAACGAGATATTGCAACGCATGCGCGAGGAAGACCCTACATGGCTGATCGAAAACTCGAAAGAACTGAAACAACTGATCGTGTCGGGGCAAGGAGAATTTCATCTGAAAACACTGAAATGGAGAATAGAAAAGAATGACAAAATAGCCATCACATACTCGGAGCCGAAGATACCATACCGCGAAACAATAACGAAAATCGCACGAGCCGATTACCGCCACAAGAAACAATCGGGCGGAGCAGGCCAGTTTGGCGAGGTGCATCTGATTATAGAACCCTATATCGAAGGCATGTCTACGCCGGATGTGTATAAGCTGAACGGACAGGAAATAAAGGTGCAGACACGCGATGTGCAGACATACGATCTGGACTGGGGCGGAAAGGTAGTGTTTGTAAACAGCATCGTCGGAGGATCTATCGATGCCCGCTTCATACCGGCAATAGTAAAAGGTATCATGTCGCGTATGGAACAAGGACCACTGACGGGATCGTATGCCCGCGACGTGCGTGTCATCGTATACGACGGCAAGATGCACCCGGTGGATTCGAACGAAATATCCTTCATGCTTGCCGGGCGTAATGCTTTCAGCGAGGCATTTAAGAGTGCCGGTCCTAAGATTCTCGAACCGGTGTATGACGTTACCGTATTTGTTCCGTCGGAGAAGATGGGAGACGTAATGAGCGACCTGCAAAACCGAAGGGCGGTGATATTGGGTATGGAAAGCGACAAAGACATTGACGTGCTGAACGCAAAAGTGCCGTTGAAGGAAATGTCCAACTACTCCATATCGCTGAGCTCGCTGACCGGAGGGCGTGCATCGTTTACCATGAAGTTTGCGAATTACGAACTTGTGCCGTCCGATGTG
>CALNCC010000153.1 GCA_937875275.1 uncultured Dysgonomonas sp.
CGTTGGTGATTTCAATTTGTTCATTATCAGGGGCGCGTCTCTTTTTGTAAAATAAAGTGATAATATATTTGTATAAACACACGGATTGTTATATCTTTGTGCTCAGAAATCGCGGGGTGGAGCAGTGGTAGCTCGCCAGGCTCATAACCTGGAGGTCATCGGTTCGAATCCGGTCTCCGCAACACAGAAAAAGCAATCTCATTTGAGGTTGCTTTTTTTTGTTATCTTTATGTCTCGTATTTCTTAATAATTGATACCATGAATGGACCAGACCCTAAATTAATCTATCCGAATGAAAAAATAAAACAAGTATGTTTTATTAAGAATGTAATCAAAAATCCCAATATCATAGTTGGAGACTATACTTACTATGATGACAAAAATGGAGCGGAAAATTTTGAAGAGCATGTAACCCATCATTATGATTTTATCGGAGACAAACTTATAATTAGTCGATTTTGTGCAATAGGAAGAGGCGTTGAATTTATTATGAATGGAGCAAATCATCAGATGAATGCAATCACCACATATCCTTTCAATATTATGAGTAATGGATGGGAAAGAGTACCTATGTTATTAGAAAACCTACCAATAAAAGGAGATACGGTGTTGGGTAATGATGTATGGATAGGGCAAAATGTTACAATTATGCCCGGAGTGAAGATTGGTAATGGAGCTATTGTTGCTGCTAACTCCGTTGTCGCAAAAGATATTCCGGCTTATCATATTGCTGGTGGTAATCCTATAAAAATTATACGAAAACGGTTTGATGATGAGCTTATCGGTTATCTTCAAAGTTTAAAATGGTGGAATTGGTCCCCTGAAAAAATAACAGCTAATTTAGAAATTTTACTCAGTTCTGACTTAGACAGAATTAAACAAATTGAATAGATTGTTTAATTTCTTTCCAATTCTCAATAAAATCGTTCGATAATTAGATAGAGTATTCAACTGAGAAAGAATCGCTAAAAAGTGATTCTTTTTTTAGAAACTTTGTTCTTAGGATAATTGTTCTATTTATATCTAAGCAATAACAATTAAAGATTATGTTTACATTAGATCAAATAAATGAAGCGCATTCTAAGGTGCGAAGTGGAGCTGATTTTCCACAATATATAAAAGATTTACTTTCACTTGGGGTCTTGAAATACAGCATTTGTGTTTGCGACGGGCATGCCGAATACATAGGCAAAGAAGATTACTCTATTCATTCTAAAGCAGAATATCCAATTTTGCACATCGCATCTGAAATAGATAGTGGCAATTTTAAATATCATTTGAAAGCCCATCAACAAGGCGAAACGGATTATCTGACTTTTTGCAGAAATTCAGCAGAAGCCGGAGTCAATAAATGGACAGTGGATATACTTGCCAAAACATGTACTTATTATGATAGATCAGGTAATCTTGTTCTTGAAGAGAAAATTCCGATCTAAAAATTACGCTAAAATAAAGTAAGCCATCTGAGAAATCAGGTGGTTTTTTTAGTGCTGACTGTTGCCACACAATTATATATCCGCGGCTTCTTTCATAAAGTTGTATAGCCACTCCAAGGCCTCGAAATCTTTTCTGATGATCTCTGCAAAGTCAGCAGAAAACAACTCTTTTCCTATTGGCGAAGTCTTGCCTACCCATATCCCTTTGCGTTGTACCCATGGCTGAAAATATTCGGGCAGATCATTTGCAATAGGGCGTTTGTATTCTTCTCCTCCTACGGAATATCCTCTGTCTAAGACAATCTCT
Organism: uncultured Dysgonomonas sp.; assembly: GCA_937875275.1. Lineage (GTDB taxonomy): Bacteria > Bacteroidota > Bacteroidia > Bacteroidales > Dysgonomonadaceae > Dysgonomonas. Next base: position 1,744 of record CALNCC010000153.1, read on the forward strand.
TGTGTGATACGCTGAAATTCGTCAGGCGTATAGCTTATCTCGTCCCGAAAGGCATCCATGACCTTTCTCTTCGGTTGGAATAGCCCCATGCCTAAGGCGTAACTATCTCCGGTAAGTTCCATGAAATAGCCGGGATAGTCTTTCCAGTCGTCTCGCGAAAGTGGTATCTGAAAGGTAAACCACATTGCCGTTTTGTACGGATCTTTATTTTTCGAAAAACGTACATCTCTGTATATACGCGAAACGGCACGATGAGGGCGAAGCTCGAATGCCGGGTCTATATTGTGCATGGCCGGCGAAAGTGTGGCTACCAAAGCCTTCAACGGTTCGGCTATTTCTTTGTCATAGACGTGCTTGTGCTCGTCAAACCATTCTTTGTAGTTGTTTTCTTTCAGATCGTTGAAGAACTGGATCGCTTCGGGTGTGAAGCCGTTGAATTTTATTGTCTTAGCCATGGTGATCGTTCTTTTTTAAACTAAAAATGGATAGCTTTATTCGAGGCTATCCATCTTCTATTTGTTTTTTTTCTTATTTTGCCAATTGCTTGATGACAGCCATTACTTCTCCGCCTATATCTTCGGCTTCCTTCATCGTGTGAGCCTCAGAATATACACGAATGATGGGCTCGGTATTCGATTTGCGCAGATGAACCCATTTGTCGGGAAAATCAATCTTGACACCATCAATATCCGTAATGTCGTATTGTGAATATTTTTCCTTTACAGCATCGAGGATGGCATCAACATCTATGCGAGGTGTGAGTTCAACCTTTTGCTTGGCTATATAATATTGAGGGTAAGTTGCACGCAACTCGCCGACCGTCTTTTTCTCTTTAGCCAAGTGTGTGAGGAATAAAGCAATACCAACCAAAGCATCGCGGCCGTAGTGGTTGGCAGGATATATGATTCCGCCGTTTCCTTCTCCGCCGATGATGGCATTCGTTGCTTTCATCTTGTCCACAACATTGACCTCGCCAACAGCCGCAGCGGTATATTTACAGCCATATTTTTCTGTAACATCACGCAATGCCCGGCTCGAGCTGAGGTTCGAAACCGTATTTCCCGGTGTGTGCTTGAGTATATAGTCGGCTACGGCAACTAACGTATATTCCTCGCCAAACATTCCGCCGTTCTCATCCACAATAGCCAAACGATCTACATCGGGGTCTACAACAAAGCCTACGGTCGAACTTGTTGTTTTCATCAAAGTAGAGATGTCCGTCAGGTTCTCTGGAAGAGGTTCCGGATTGTGAGGGAATTTTCCGTCAGGGGTACAGTATAGTTCATTGATCTTTGTTACGCCCAATGCTCGTAATAACTTGGGGATAACGATTCCTCCGACCGAATTGACGCAGTCTATCGCAACTTCGAAATTTGCATCTCTGATTGCGTCTACATCAACCAAATCGAGGTTGAGAACCGATTCGATATGTTTGTCGGTATAGTCAGCCTGAGTTTCTTTGCCTAAATGGTCTACATCCACAAACTCGAAACTCTCATCTTCTGCAATATTCAAGATAGTTGCACCTTCGGCAGCATTCAGAAATTCCCCTTTTTCGTTAAGCAATTTCAGAGCGTTCCATTGCTTGGGATTGTGGCTGGCTGTGAGGATTATTCCTCCGCAAGCCTTTTCCATAGCCACCGCTTTTTCTGTGGTCGGGGTTGTTGCAAGTCCGATGTTGACAACATCGAATCCAACACCCATCAGCGTGCCTATAATCAGATGCTCAACCATCTTGCCCGAAATGCGCGCATCGCGCCCAACAACTATTTTGTTGGAGTCAACCTTTCTGTTTTGTTTTATGAATGTACCATAGGCTGCCGCAAACTTTACGGCATCTACCGGCGTGAGGCTGTCGCCTACACTTCCACCGATGGTTCCCCTGATACCGGAGATCGATTTTATTAAAGTCATAGATATAGAAATCTATTGTTTATATGAATATGTATTTCAGTCTTTTGTAGAAATATGGCACGTAAGTCGAGTTCATTTGCACATACGATCCGCAAGTGAAAGGAACGATTAGACTCACTTCGCCTCCGTTGCCTATGCCATAATCTAATGGTCTCATAGCACCCGGCGACAAATAGAAATATTTGAAGTAGTTAGATGACGGAATGTTGTCGCTGCTCGAAAACGGCTGACTGTATGTTCCATTCAGTCCCATGTAGCGAGTGTTTAGCGGATACACAGCATAATCTTGGGTATCGTTGGTCCAATAGAGCCCTATTGTATCCATCTCGGCAATATTCAGCACTTCGTAGAATTTCATACTTACCTCTGTTTTGTTCAGGATGGGCAATTCGCTTCTGTCTCCCCACTTGATAACTCTGAAACATACGCCTGTTTGAGGATCGTTGTAATACACGTTTTCGGGGAAGATGCTGTCTTTCGGGAACACATTTGTGATTGTTATGTTCCTATCGTTCGTAAAGCGATTGATAGCTTTTGTTTGAGCTTTTAGTTGATCAGCGTATGACTCTGTTTTATCACATGAGAAAAATATAGCAGTGAGGCTGAATAACGCAGCGATAAATAATACTGTTCTTTTCATTTAATATCTTTAATATTTACGTTTTCTTATTTCTTTTTCAATAGTGGAGCATAGGTCGGAAGCGATTTCTCGAACAGAGAGATGGCTTCGTCCAGTGTTCCTCTAAATTCGCCTCCGGCTGCATTGCGGTGTCCTCCTCCGTTGTAGCACTCCGATGCAAATCTGTTGGCAGGGAAATCCCCTTGTGATCGAAACGAAATTTTCACTAAATCATTGTCTTCACGTATGAAAACAGCGAAAATAATTTCTTCGATATTCAGCGGAATATTGGCGAAACCTTCCGTGTCGCCTTTCTGGGCATTGAATCGTCGTTGATCTTCTATGCTGAGCCACACCAATGCCGTTTTGTATTCCTTATATATCTTCATTCGCTCGAAAAGCGTAAAACCAAGCATGCGGTATCTGTCTTCGCTATAACTGTTATACACTTTCGAGTATATTTGATCTTTGTTGATGCCTTTTTTCAACAATTCGCCGATGATGTAATATATCTGTGCATCGTTTGAGTTGTATGTGAATGCTCCGGTATCGGTCATCATTCCCATATAGAGGGCTTCGGCACTGTTCCGGGTCATCGTTTCATAGTCTCCCAATCGGCATATTAGGCGAAATATGAGTTCGCTGGTTGATGATACTTCGGGATGAGAGATGACAACATCACAAAAGTCGGAAGGCTCGGGATGATGATCTATCAGCACTTTTTTCGCTTTCGCATTTTCTATCAACGGTGCGATGCCTAAAGTTCGTTTCGGTATGTTGAAATCGAGACAAAAAATAAGGTCGGCTTCGTCGAATAGCTTTTGTGCAAATTCTGGATATTTCTCGTGAATAAGAATATCTTTCGCTCCGTCAACCCATTTCAGAAATGCCGGAAATTCGTTCGGCACTACTACCGTAACATCGTTTCCCTGTTCTGATAAATAGTGGTACAATCCTAAGGAAGAGCCAATCGCATCGCCATCGGGAGAAACATGTGTCGTAATCACGATTTTGTTCGATTGGTTCAGTAGTTCCTCTACTTTAGAGATATTTTGGCTTCGAATTATTTTGGAGATCATCGATTGTCGTATTCTATTATAATTTGTATCGGAGGACAAAAATACTAAAAAATAAGTCGAAAAGCACCATTTTGGTTTATATCATGATAATCTATCATAAGTTTTTGGCATTCATTAACTAAACGTTCTCTTGTATAAGCGGATAGGGCGCTGTCTAAGATTATCTTGGCAGACGGAAACAGTTTGTTTATAACCAGCATAGAGAAGGAGTTGTCTTCGGTCAGCAGCAGATATCCTACCTCGTGTGAAACGGATATATTCTCACTGTTTGCCGAGCCCCAAAAATTGTGGCTAAGTGCCAGTATAGTAGTGTCTCCCACATGGACTTCTTTATAGCCGTTTTTTAGGTCTCGATTTGTGATTTTCGATTTTTTGTTCCCATTTCTCAGCTCTATTTCGGTGCTGTTCCATCTGTTGTATACGATCAATTCTTCCTCTGGCTGCTTTATTGAATGTACGATGTTGAGCGACAGCAAGGCGATAAGGCAAACCAAAGAGGTGTATAATGACAGCCGTTTCTTATATATCAGTGTCAGAATGATTGCCCACACGATGGCAAGAAGGATGAATAGTTCGGGCAAACTGACATGTATATCTGGTATGGAAGCATAGGGTAGATGCTCGAAGAAGGATAGCGCATCTGCCATGAAATGTGTTGCCGATTGTATGATTTCGACAGGTATCCATTCTAAGCGAATAGCTGTCAGATGAGATAATATTGCCATCATCCCCAAAGCTATTGCCGAATAGATGATGAGTCCGACGAGGGCGACAATGATAAGGTTGGAGACGAAAAAGTAAGTCGGGAAATATCCGAAATAGTAGAGCGATAGCGGAGCTGTGGCAATCTGAGCGACAATGGAAATGGATAGTGCTTGCCAGAGGCTTCGGATTAAATGATTTTTCGTAACTAATAGCTTGACCATCTTGGGATAGAGGTATAATATGGCAAAGACAGATGAAAAGCTCAATTGAAATCCTATATCGAAAAGCGACATCGGGTTGATGAGCAGGATGATGGATGCGGCAATGAAAAGTGAGTTGTGCGAAAAGGCTCTCTTGTGAAAAAGAATAGCGGCGCAGACGACGGTCAACATGATAGTCGCCCGACAGATTGAGGGCGATAGCCCGGTAATGAACGCGTAGACCCAAAGTATAGCGATTGTGAAAACGGGGCGTATCCAATAGTATCGTGAGCGTTTGGGCAAGAACGATAATAGCATAGAGATGGCAAGGTAGATGATGCCGACATGCAACCCGCTAAGGGAAAGGATATGTGCTGTGCCCGTAGTGCGAAAAGATTCTTTAAGGTCGTCTGACAAAGCATCTTGGTAACCTAATGTAAGTGCCGACAGAATGCCACGTTCAGCATCCGTCAAATTGAGCTGGTGGTAATATTCTAAGATGCGGGTGCGGCATAGTTGGGCTGCGATCCACAGCGAAGAATGTTTGTTGTCGGATAGTTGCCAATGAGTCCAAGCTGTGTAGATAGATCCCGCATAACCTTTGTCGGACATGTAGGATACGTAGTCGAA
>CALNCC010000154.1 GCA_937875275.1 uncultured Dysgonomonas sp.
ATGCGCATTTGTTTGATGCGAAAGTGTATGTCGCCCTCAATACCATTCTCACGGATAAGGAAATTGATAAAACCCATGATCTGATATGGCAGTTATATGATGCTGGGGTGGATGCCTTGATCGTTCAAGATATGGGGATATTGATGCTCGATCTTCCGCCGATTCCCTTGCATGCCAGTACGCAAACAGATAACAGAACGATTGAAAAAATAAAATTTCTCGAACAAACGGGATTCTCTCAAATCGTATTGGCTCGAGAATTGACAGCCGATGAAATTAGTGATATTGCAGCACAGGTAAACACTCCCCTTGAGGTGTTTGTGCATGGTGCTCTCTGCGTTTGTTATAGCGGACAATGTTATCTCAGTCAGGCTCTGTCGGGGCGAAGTGCCAATAAAGGGGCATGCGCTCAATATTGCCGTTTGCCATACGATTTGTTAGATGCAGAAGGCGAAGTGGTGGAGTCGAAAAAGCATTTGCTTTCGATGAAAGACTTGAACCTGTCGGAACATCTCGAAGAATTGCTTGATGCCGGTGCTCATTCATTGAAGATTGAAGGGCGTCTCAAGGATGTGGATTATGTAAAAAATGTTGTCGCTTATTATCGCCAAAAGCTTGATGCTATAATGGCACGACGGGCAGAGTATATACGTTCTTCGTCAGGAATTTCTTCTTACACATTCCAACCCGATCCGGCAAAGAGTTTCAATAGAGGATTTACCGACTATTTCCTACATGGGCGCAAGGCGGGGATTTGGTCGGTAGATTCGCCCAAGTCGATTGGAGAGCCTATCGGGAAGGTGATAGATGTTACCACCAAGTTTTTGAGACTAAATACACAGAAGAAAATAAATAACGGAGATGGTTTATGCTTTTTCAACAACAGACGAGAATTAGAAGGTATTCATGTAAATAGGGTAGAAGAAGATAAAATTTTTCCATTCAATATTCCGGATATAAAGAAAGGCAGTTTCGTGTATCGAAATCACGATCATGAATTTGAGAAAATGCTACTGAAAGAGTCTGCCGAAAGAAGGATTAGGATAGACATCGAATTGAACGAAAGTGCGATTGGATTTATCATTTCGGCAAAAGATGAGGATGGTAATGTGGTCGTGATAGAAAAAGAACAAACGAGAGAACCGGCACGAAAAGATCAGACTGACAATCTGGTAAATAATTTTAGCAAGACCGGAAACACGATATTCAAGGTTGAGACTGTTAATATCTATTTCTCGGACAATTGGTTTATACCGGCTTCCGTTGTTTCGGAATGGAGAAGGGAACTTACGGATTGCCTTCTGATGACACGGAAGCAAAATTATAAAAGACAGATTGTGTCGTTAACGGCTACAACACATCCTTTTCCCGACAAGGAAATTGATTATAGGGGAAATGTGCTGAACACAAAAAGTGTTGCATTCTACAATCAGCATCAGTCCGAAATTGCACAAATGGCTTTTGAAAAAATACCACAAGAGAATGTGCCTCTTATGTTTACCCGGCATTGTGTGAAATATTCGCTTGGATGGTGTCCGAAGACCGGTGAAGGAAAGCATCCCTACAAAGAACCGTTTTTTCTGAGGAGCAATAACACACGGTTGAAACTTGTATTTGATTGCAAAAAATGCGAAATGTCTGTCGTCAACGAATAATTTGAATTTGTACGACAACAAATGCTTTGTTTTTATTTTGATTGTTATATTTTTACATTAAATATTGTAGTGTAAATTATACAATTGCAGACACACGACTTTTTACCAACATATGGATTCTACACATTTGCTCCACTTGGGAGAAAATATAGTTAGTATGATGCGGGGAGCAATGATGATGCTTTTCGTAGTCTTGAGTGTTTTGTTATATCCTCGTCGCAGAGAAAATTCAATCCTTAATTTTTTGTTTTGGTTGTTGGTTGTTATGATCGTATTGCTGACGGTTAGTCTTGGCTTTATGATAGAAGGTGTAAAAGACAATGAACGGTTCAATGATTTCGTGGGGTTGCTTGATATGTGCCTCATTCCGCTCATTGCCGGATTTCTGATGACTATTGTTATGCCCGATTATTTTAACAGCCGGCGTATTTTGATCCTATTGGTTCCATCCCTCGCTTTTCTGTTAGGGTATGGATTTACTCAATACGATATATTGTATACGATAGGTTTCATATATACCGCCGTTATTGCATTAGTGGCATTTCTTCTGGTGATTGTTATTTCTATTCGTTACGACAAATATCTGAAAAACAACTATTCTAATATAGATAATAAGACGGTAGGTTGGGTTCGGAAAGTGATTTTGGTATTTGCTGCATGGTATACCGCATGGAGTTTTGTTATTTCTCAAGACAATCCTTATTGGGATTCGTTGTATTACTTGTTCATGATTGGCGTGTGGGTATATATCTATATCTGTTCGACAAGGCATATCGTTACATTTCATACCGATGACATATTTGATATTGTTACCCTCGAAACTCTCGAAACATTGGATCGTGTGCCGGTAGTAGAGGACGAGAGAGGCGATTTTAAAACTAAATTAGAACTGTGTATGGATACAGATCGTGTTTGGTTAAATCCGGTTATAACTTTGCAGGACATGGCTCTTATTCTTAATACTAATAGAACCTACCTCTCTGAATATTTTAACCGTAGCTTAGGAGTTACATTCTATGATTATCTGAACGGCTATCGCATAACCTATGCTTGCGAATTGCTGTTGTCGGAGCCTAATTTATCGGTGTTGCTGATTGGTGAAAAGTCGGGCTTCAAATCACTTTCTACATTTCGTCGGGCTTTTGAGAAACAGATGAATATGACCCCATCGAAATATCGTCAGATGAATAAAGAAATGTAATGGGCTGAAAAATATAATCCTCAGCCCATTTATTCCTTACTTTATTTGTTTCGCCGTTTTACTGTCCGGATACATCGATTTCCACCATTGTCCTTCATCTTTTAGCCAGTAGTCAAACCATGCCATGACGGTATTCATCCACTCTGCTCGTCGTTTAGGATCACTGATCACATGGTTCTCTCCTTTTACTTGAACAAATTCGACCGGTTTACCCAATATCTCCAATGCTGTGTAGAACTGTATGCTTTCGCCCACAGGTACATTGGTGTCGTCCATTCCGTGAAGGAGTAATATCGGAGTTTTCACTTTGTTGGCGGCGAATAACGGACTTTGCTCCAAATACATTTCCTTGTTGTTCCAAGGGTAGCTGTGAGCACTTGCTCCCGAGCTGTAAGTGAATCCCCAATATCCTTCGCCCCAGTAGCTGCTTATCGAACTGATGCCCGCATGAGACATTGCGGCTGCAAAAATATCAGTTCGGGTTTGTAGATACATGGTCATGAATCCGCCGTATGATGCACCCAAGCAGCCAATCTTTTTCTCGTTCACATACGGATGGTCTGTTACGAATTTTCTCGTTCCCTCTATGATATCTTCTGCCGTACGTATTCCCCACGCATTTACATGCATTGCAGAGAACTCTTGCCCATAACCAATAGCGCCACTCGGTTGTACGACATAGACCACGTAGCCTAATGCAGCATAATAGTGTGGCGGATAATTGTGCTCGTACGCGCGTGAAGTAGGAGTTGTGCCTCCATAATAATAAACGATCAGAGGATATTTTTTCGTTTCGTCGAAAGATGGTGGAAGGTAATAGCGTCCCTCGATAGGCGTGCCCTCTGTGTTTGTAAAGTTCCACTCGCCATATTTTCCGAATTCTATTTCGTCAAGCTGATTTTTATACGGGTCTGCAATCAATGTCGATTTTTTATTTTTCATATCATACAGATATGCTTTTGTCGTATTGGCTATACTTGTTCCTACATAAGACGCAGAGCTGCCGAAGTCGGGCTGCGAAAACACTCTGACTACTTCTTCGCTGAGATCTAATGGCGTGAACTCTCCTTTAGATGGATTGTAGGTATACATTCTCACAAAATCTTTGTCGGTAGCCTTTATGTATATCATATTATCCGATTTGTTCCAGATGCGGCTATCGATACTTGGATTGAAATTTTTGGTTATAGGATCTATTTTTTTAGTTGCAAGATCCATGATGAATAGTTGACCATCATAACTGTTCGCTATTTGTCCTTCGGCAATATTCAACCCTATTCCGTCAAATGCTTCTCCCGAACCCGAGATCAGAATCTGTTTGTCGTCAGGCGAAAAAGAAGCTCCTCCGACAAACGATTTATCCTGCCATATCGTATCCACGGCGAGGGTTTCTAAATCCATGATGAATAGTGAATTTTTGCTGAAAGGGCGTTTCGTAATAACCTCTTCGCTGACAGAGAATAATATTTTCTTCGAGTCGGAGCTTATATCGTTGAGCCATGTAGAACGATTGCCGTAAGTCAATTGTTGGCTTACTCCTGTGGCGAGGTCATATCTGTATATGAACGAATTGTTGCGGTAGTTTGGCTGTCTGTCGTTTGGCGACCACAATACCTTAAAGTCTCCTTTGGGTTCGTCTCCTTTGTCTTGTTCGCTGTAAAAGAATGACTTGCCATCAGGAGCAAAGCGGATATATTTGTTTGCAATATTTTCTGCTAATATAGTTTCATCGAAAGTGTATGCATTGATTGTTTTTAGAACAGTTTTCTCGCCTTCGGTGGAAACATAGTACAACAGTTCGTTGCTATACGGCATCCAATTCAATTGATTCTTTTTGTTATCACGGTCTATCTCATATCGTTTGCCCGTTTTTATATCAAAGAGATCTATATATGAATATGATCCGGATTTTTCGCCCATCGACAGTTGATATGTGATTAGAACATATTTTCCTTGAGGCGACGTTCTCACGTTTGTTACACGTTTGCCAGTCAGCACATCCTTAAATTCGAAGTGCCTTTTCGGTGTTTCGCTAAACGAGAAGTTGGCAAGAGAATCGCTCTTTTCTTTTTCGAATGTGATTTTGAAGGCTGCGGGAGCTTTGTCTTCCGCTTTGCTCAGCAATTTCAGCACAATTCTGTTTGTGCTGGGGTAGGGGGACAATGATTGTGTAATGTCTTTGGCATGCTTAAGGCTGTCTTCGACAGAAGTCTTACTTTTCTCTAACTTGCCATCAATATACAGTTCAAACATATTGGGGGAATATATTTTCAAATTACCTTTCGAATACCTGTCAGACGACACGTACAAAGAAAATAATTGGAAATTGGCATCTTTTTCCGGTTTATGCAGAATGAAATAGCCGCTTGTGTCGGCTTGCAGTGTTTCCGTAAAATCCTTTTGATCGGGGATGATGATACTGCTTTTCAATAAATTCTCATTGGTAAATTTATTTCCCTTAATATTTATAGAATCTATTTCTATAGGGCGTTTAATCTGCACAGAAGATGAAGCCGATATCTTTGTTATCGTCGTTTTTTCTTGCGCAAACGAATATTGAAGTGTCATAAACAAACAAATCAATACAAGAGAGAATCTGTTTTTCATTGGGGTTTGGTATTTTTTAGTGTTTGAAAACTTGTCAAAGATAGAAAATAATATAGTTTGATGGTTCATAACGAGATTTGTTCTCCCTTTTTCTTCCAACAAATGCATTCACAGCTATATTTTTCGGCAACCTTTTTAAATGCTGAGGCTTTTTCATATTCTTCGTCGAAATGCATGGGAGAGAGCAACTCGGTTTTGATGGTCTCAACGAATTGTGTCGCTCCCAATATGCAGTCTTTGCCCAAGCGAGGGTCGACCGGGAACATTGCCAAATACAAAGATTTAGTTTCGTTGGCTAATAGTTGCAATTCGCTCAAGTAATAAGCTTGTGCCTCCTCTACTTCTGCTTGTGTAGACTCTTCGTTCCAATGCCAGTTGTTCAAATCGCCGGCATGGAATATTTGTTTGTCTCCTGCCTTGATAAGAAACGAACCTCCGACGTCTGTTGATCCGAATGCTTTGATCCATATGTTTCTATCCTGAAATATTTGTAGCTTACTTAAATAAAAAGCATCCGACTCTTGTGCTTTCTCATTCTCCAGAATGTCGGAAGAGAAGACGTAGACAATATCTTTCCGTAGCTCTTGCCACGAAAGTATTTCAGGATTGTAATGGTCGTGATGAGAATGAGTAGACAATACATATAACGGTTTTTCTATTTTCAGTAGTTGAGAATATACAATACCCTTATCCTTGTCGTTGTCCGAATCTTTGTAGTAATCGATGATGATGAGCAGATCTTCTGTCTCTATTGCAAATCCGCTATGATAGATATAC
>CALNCC010000155.1 GCA_937875275.1 uncultured Dysgonomonas sp.
GACTTTGCAGAACTTCTTCATTGGCATAAGTATCTGGATACGTATAACTGAGATCGAGCGAACATGAAGGTTTTTTCTCATCATTGTCAAGATAATAAATCGTATCTGCACCGATTGTTTTCCATGTGATATCATTCTCTTTCGTAACGTCTACCTCACTTGTCCGGGTCTTGCTGTCGCACGAATGAAACAATATCCCTCCAAGGGCGATTGCAACCACGAATAAAGAATGTTTTAGGTATGTGTTCATACTTTTTCTGTATTTAAGATCGTAGTACAAATATAGCATAAAAAGGAGAAGGATTGGGGAATGATACTTATTATTTCGATGAAAAATCCCAGTTGCCTGAGGAAACCGACAACTGGGACAAATATGTTTAAGTTTCGAGAACTAAGCTTTTTTTGATGCCATTTTGGCTTTCGCGACCTCGTACACACCGGGAAGAACGGATATGATAACGATGGCGACGACTACAAGTTTCAGGTTGTTTTGCACAAATGAAACGCCCCCGACGAAGAATCCTAAGAAACAAAATATGCAAATCCATGCGACTCCTCCGATTACGTTGAACGACAAGAAATGCTTATAAGTCATCTTACCCATTCCGGCTACAAACGGAGCGAATGTGCGTACTATCGGCACAAAGCGTGCTATGATAATTGTTTTTCCGCCATGTTTCTCGTAGAAATGGTGCGTCTTTTCAAGATAAGATTGTTTGAATATCTTAGAGTTGGGATTGCCAAATAGCTTCTCGCCAAAGAGTCGACCGATCGTATAATTCAGTGCATCGCCAAGTATTGCTGCAACTATAAGAATGAGAATCAGCCAATAGAGATGAAGGTCATTTGTGTCTCGGGCAGCAATCATTCCTGCCAAAAACAGCAGCGAATCTCCCGGAAGGAAAGGCGTAACGACTAATCCTGTCTCGCAAAAAATAATAAAAAACAGGATTGCATAAACCCATGTTCCGTAGTCAGTTACAAGTTTGTCGAGCGTCGGCTCGGTATTTACAATCAGATCTACAAAAAACTGCCAGATCTCATAAAAAATTTCCATGTTTTTTAATGTTCGTTTCGTATTCTATATCATGCAAGCAACAACTGCTTAGCTATTTCAACACTTTTTTCTTTTCCGACTATTATTTCCACCAACTTGAGGGCGAAATCGATAGTCAGTCCCGGTCCGCGCCCGGTAATGATATTTCCATCCACCACAACAGCTTCGGAAGCTTTCAATGTAGCTCCTGTCAGATATTTTTCAAATCCCGGATAACAAGTCGCGCTCTTTCCGTCAAGCAATCCTAAACCGCCCAACACCATCGGTGAGGCACATATAGCTGCTACCTTTTCTCCTTTATTGGCAAAGTTGAGCAACGCCTTTTTCATTCCCTCGTGTTCATTGAATCGTACTGTTCCACCAGGGAGGACTAACATTTCGGCAGATTCGAAATCAATTTCGTTGAACAACAGGTCGGCAATAACAGTAACGCTATGGCTACTCGTCACCTGTTTGGAGTTCTCTAACGATACGGTTTTTACATCAATGCCCGCACGACGCAATACATCGACCGTCGCAAGTGCTTCTATGTCTTCAAATCCTGTAGTCAGGAATACAAATACTGTTTTCATATGGCTACTTAATTCAAATTAAACTTATATGTTATTGTCCCTTTCTGGTTTCCGGGTTTGTCGACAGCCGTAAATTTTGTTTTCTTGGCCGCTTTCAGTGCTTCGTTACGCAGGGTGGCATTTGGCGTATCAGTACCTCGTCCTATCGAAGCCTCAACAACGTTGCCTTTCGGGTCTACAATAATATCAACCTTCACCGTTCCATAGTCATTTGCCGTATAGTCCGGGCGAATCAATCCGCCACTACCTACACTTCGCCCTCCAAGGTCGTAAGAGCCCCATCCTCCTATGCCCGATGTTTTGCCATAGCTGGCATTTCCAGTTTCTACACCTTGCGTGCCTTCGCCATGCGATTCTCCTCGGCTACCCGAAGATGCATCACCATTGCCGAACAATCCTGACATTTGATTTTCTATCTTTTGCTTTTTCGCGTTTTCTTCGCGAGCCTTACGGTCTGCTTCAGCTTGAACGCGTTTGCGTTCCGCCTCCTCTGCCGCCAGTTTTTTCTTCTCGGCTTCAGCTTTCTCGTCTACAGCCGGTATTGCAACGGTTTCTTCTATTGTCTGTGTTACAACATTGTTCGTCGTTTTGGGTGGAACCTGCTCCGTAGGCTTCTTTGTCGCCACCTGCTCGGCATTTGGCGGAGGAATGTTGTTGTCCTCATTTGCCGGTTGCGTATTTCCCCGTCCACGAGGTTCACTATTGCCAAAAGCATCAGGTACATTTCCGAACATGACGGGCACTCCTTCCAAGTCTTCGGGAAGAGTACGTATCAATCCTGGCTTCATGTACATGAATACCAGAGATAATATGATAAGAAGATGAAATATGCCTGTTCCGACTATTCCATACACCTTGTCTTTACCTTCTGTTTCCATATTTTTTTATTTATCGTAAGGGAAACTTCTTATTTGAGGTTTTCCAAACATTTTCTGTATTCTCTTATCGTATTCTCCAACCCGAGATAGAGAGCATTGCTAATAAGAGCATGACCGATAGACACCTCATCCAACCAAGGGATATTTGTATGCAAATAATGCAGGTTTTCGAGGCTGAGGTCGTGCCCGGCATTTGTGCCCAATCCCAGTTTTTTTGCTAATTTAGCTGCTTCTGCAAAAGGAGCAATGGCAACCTCTTTATTTTTAACATAATTTACAGCATAAGGCTCTGTGTATAGCTCTATTCTGTCTGTTCCGGTCTTGGCGGCATATTCTATCATTGCCGAATCAGCATCCACAAAGATGGATGATCTGATGCCGTATGAGTGAAGTGTATCTACCGTTTCGGATAAGAACTGCCAATTCTTCTCTGTATCCCATCCTGCATTAGAGGTAATAGCATCGGGAGCATCGGGAACAAGTGTTACTTGTGTTGGTTTGATTGTAGTGACCAAGTCCATAAATTTGGCAGAAGGATATCCCTCGATATTAAATTCGGTCGTGATTTTAGCTTTCAGATCATATACGTCCTTGTATCGTATATGCCGCTCATCGGGACGAGGATGCACGGTAATACCCTGAGCTCCGAATTTTTCGCAGTCGAGTGCTACTTTCAACAGATTGGGAACATCTCCCCCTCTCGAATTACGCAGGGTTGCTATTTTATTGATATTTACACTTAGCTTTGTCATATAACAATGGTTTGAAAACTTTCTTTTGGGGATAAGTGATCTTTTTAATTAACGATTTCTCTGCCGCAGTTGTTGCAGATAGTGATGCAAATGTAATATGAATTTGAATAACTTGGGCTGTTTAGTTCAAATTTTAGTATAACCCAACTCCTTTTCGATCATTTATATCGAAATACAATTATATTTGTAAAATGGTGATGTAAGATTTCATCTGGTGAAACGTTCCCATAGCAATGGTATTCATCAAAAACCTTTAAATTATAATAATATGAAAAAATCATTTCTAATCATCTTCTTATCTTTATTTGGCATTGCCACAATGTTTGGACAAGGAAGGAACGACAAGGCTAAAGGTCCTAAGTTAATAGTGCAGGTAAATGAGGCCGGATCCTTGCGGGCAATCAATACAGAGGCTTTCCGTCATTCGGGAACATATTCCGAGCTAATGGCAAAAGCGTCGGTAGAGTTGATGGCCGTAGGGGCATGGCTTCCCGATGCGTTCAGCAACATTCAAGGGTGGTTTACTCCCCCCGAAGCCGGAATCCACTTAGCTCTATCGAGCGGATGGAGTGGCATCGGATGGCGTCCTCTGACCAATTGTCCGAGCTTGACCAGTAAATCAGGATATTTCTATCCGTTGATAGAAACCGATATAGCTCGCAAAGACCTTTCCCTCATGGAGCAAGATTGGAAATTGGACGAGATAGAGAAAGAGTTCAGAGCACAGATAGAATTTATATTACGTAATATTCCGAGTGCAAACCATATATCAGGATATATGGGCAGTACAACTTTTGACGAGAGGGTTACTGCCTTAACCAAAAGATTAGCGGACGAATATGGCTTAGCGTTTCTGGAAGACGAAGAAAGTCAGAAGAAATATAACGTTGAATATGTAACATATGACGAATCGAGCAATAGCATACAAGGAAAAATTGACGGTATTGTGAACATGATAAATAAACTCGAAACCGACAAGACCTACATCTTCGTTGCCAAGCCAATGGCATATAATAGCGAGACAGAGAATATGATTCACGCTGCGGATGAATGGATGGTCGAAAAACGTCTGAGTGAGGCGAAAGCCATTCGTCATTACAAAGTTAATGAAGTGTTGCGCGAAAAGAAAGTATCAGCAACCAGTTACCATGCGTTAACAAAAGGTTTGCCTCGCAGTACACCCGAAGCCGAGAATATAGATCCGGAAGGAATCAAAAAGTTTTTGCAGACGATGAAAGACCGCAGTTTCAACATTCACAGTCTCATGGTGTTGCGCAACGGAAAAGTGGCTTATGAGGAATGGTTTGGGTATGAAGGTGCCGACTCGCCGCACAGTATGTTCTCTGTAACGAAGACGTTTACATCGACAGCTGTCGGGTTTGCTGTTGCCGAGAAAAAGTTGAAGCTTACCGATAAGGTTATTTCTTTCTTCCCCGACAAGTTGCCGGAAAACGTTAGTCCTTATTTGAAGGAAATGGAAGTGCGCCATCTGTTGACAATGTCGGCGGGTAATAACGTAAAGGAAATGGATACGAAAAACGAAGACTGGATAAGAGAATACCTTGCCTTGGAGATGAAAGCAAAGCCCGGAACGCAATATCAGTATAGCAGCACGGGTTCCAATATGCTCTCGGCAATAGTGCAGAAGGTGACCGGTGAGAAAGTCTCTGATTATTTGGCGACACGCCTGTTTCGCCCGATAGGTATTCGTATTCCATATTGGGGTGAGACGATGGATGGATATACTTATGGCGGATACGGACTGTACGTTTGCACCGAAGATATGGCCAAACTCGGACAATTTATTCTTCAAAAAGGCGAATGGAACGGAAAACAATTGTTGCCTAAGAAATGGTTTGACGAAGCCACTACACATCAGATGGACTGCGTGCCGTCGTGGGTAGACTGGAAAGATCGCGATTCGGTAGGTGCAGATAGTGATTGGAAGCAAGGTTACGGTTATCAAATGTGGATGTGTCGCCACAATGCGTTCAGGGCAGATGGAGCAGAAGGACAATTCATAGTTATGATGCCCGACCAAAAAGCAGTAGTAGTGATCACGGCAAGCATCAATGACATGTCAGCCGAGCTAAATGCTGTTTGGGATCATATACTCCCTGCCATGAAATGATTGAATCAACCTAACTTAGATTCGATATATGCTATATTGAATGATCTACTATATCGAATTGATGATAAAAAAGAACCGACAGAAACAAATCCGTCGGTTCTTATATAATTATTCTGTGCCAATCCCGACATCTTAGAACGGGATGTTGAGACCTTACCTTTTAAATTGTTCCCTGAGCAATCATAGCACGGGCAACCTTCATGAATCCGGCAATATTAGCACCCTTCACATAATTTACATAGCCATCTTTTTCTTTACCGTATTGAAGGCATTGATCGTGAATATTTTTCATGATTATACCCAGTTGGCGATCCACTTCTTCGGCAGTCCATTGTATATGCATCGCATTTTGGCTCATTTCAAGTCCTGAAGTAGCTACACCACCTGCATTTGCAGCCTTACCCGGAGCATAAAGTATCTTATGTTCAAGGAATATGTCTGTTGCCGCAGTAGTACACCCCATGTTAGATACCTCTACAACGCACATCACCCCATTGGCAACTAATTGCTCGGCATCTTTTTCGTTCAATTCGTTCTGTATGGCGCAAGGCATTGCGATGTCTACTTTCTGAATCCATGGTTTTTTGCCCGGATGGAATGTCGCTCCCGGAAATTCTTCTACGTAAGGAGCAACAATGTCTTGTCCCGAATTTCTAAGTTCTAACATGAAGTCGATTTTATCTCCGCTGATTCCGTCCGGATCGTAGATGTATCCGTCGGGACCCGATATTGTAACTACCTTAGCACCCAATTGAGCAGCTTTGGTTACAGCACCCCACGCTACATTTCCGAAGCCTGATATCGCAATGGTTTTACCTTTTATTTCTATGCCTTCTCTCTTAAACATTTCATTCAAGAAATAGAATGCGCCAAAACCTGTTGCTTCGGGGCGGATCAACGATCCTCCAAATTCTAATCCCTTGCCTGTAAATGTTCCTGTATGTTCCTGCGCCAGTTTCTTGTACATTCCGTACATATAACCCACTTCGCGCGCGCCAACTCCTAAGTCTCCGGCAGGAACGTCTTTGTCCGGTCCTAAATGTCTCCAAAGTTCGAGCATAAAAGCATGGCAGAAACGCATGATCTCGGTCTGTGATTTTCCTTTCGGGCTGAAGTCCGATCCACCCTTAGCACCACCCATCGGCAAAGTCGTCAATGCGTTTTTGAATGTTTGTTCAAATCCTAAGAATTTGAAGGTGGAAAGGCTAACCGATGAGTGAAATCTCATCCCTCCCTTGTAGGGGCCTATAGCGTTATTGAATTGAATCCTGTATCCCAAATTGACCTGCACATTGCCTTTATCGTCAACCCATGGCACACGAAATATAACAACCTTATCTGGCTCCACCATGCGCTCGATGATGCGGTGTTTCTCAAATTCGGGGTGTTTGTTGTATTCATCTTCTATGGTTACAAGCACTTCTTTTACGGCTTGCAAATACTCCTTTTCTCCGGGATGTTTCGCTTCCAACATCGCCAGAACACTTTCTGTCTTCATCATAATTTAATCCAAGTATTATGGTTAAGTAATTAATCGTTCTATGGTTAGGTAAGGACAAAGATAAGATTTTAAATTAACAAAATATATTGTGATATCTTTATTCTTTGGGTTTGACACATACAAATGGCATTTTGAAGTTGAATCTACCATGTAAAGATTTTCCACCATAAAGTTTTCATAATTAGAATTTAGTCTTATCTTTGCAGTCCGAATAATTTTAATAATAACAATTATGTATTTAGATTCAGCTAAAAAGCAAGAGATCTTCGCAAAGTACGGAACGTCCAACACTGATACTGGCTCACCAGAAGCTCAGATAGCATTGTTCTCATACCGTATTTCGCATTTGACTGAACACTTGAAGTCAAATAAGAAGGATTATAACACTGAAAGATCTTTGAAAAGACTTGTAGGTAAACGTCGTCGTTTACTTGATTATTTGACAGACATCGATATCGAGAGATACCGTGCCATCGTTAAAGAATTAGGCTTGAGAAGATAATTTTGTGCGAAACAGAATTAAAGAAGAGAGGTTGTTTTATGAACAGCCTCTTTTTTCGTATTTTTACAGCACATTAATTTAAGCTTGGATATTAAACCCCGATATGGAAAAACTAACATTAGTAAAAGTTGGCGGAAAGATAGTTGAGGAACACGCTTCGCTCAAACAACTATTAGAAGACTTCACCAAAATAGAAGGACACAAAGTCCTTGTGCACGGCGGTGGACGCTCTGCGACAAAAATGGCTGAAAGATTGGGCGTGGAAAGTAAAATGGTGAACGGGCGACGCATTACCGACGAAGAAACGCTCAAGATAGTAACGATGGTGTACGGAGGCTTGGTAAACAAGAATGTTGTAGCGCAATTGCAAGCCTTAGGCGTAAATGCCTTGGGACTGACCGGAGCTGACATGAATCTCATCAGATCGGAAAAAAGACCCGTTACCAATGGTATAGACTACGGATACGTGGGCGATGTAAAGCAGGTCAACACCGATCTGTTGGCATCTCTTATTGCCCAAGGAGTGGTGCCCGTATTGGCCCCACTAACACACGACAAACATGGACAGTTATTGAACACGAATGCCGATACCATTGCGGGAGAAACAGCGAAAGCCTTAGCTCGGGTATTTGATGTTACACTTATTTTTTGTTTCGAGAAGAATGGGGTGCTGATGGATGAGAACGATGATGACAGTGTGATCAATAATCTTGACAAAACCGATTTCGAGAAACTGGTAAGAGAAGGCGTTATACAAGGAGGAATGATCCCCAAACTTGAAAACTCATTTTCGGCAATAGATGCCGGAGTAACAGAAATAATAATAACAAAAGCTTCATCAGTAGCAACAGAAGCAGGCACTCATATAAAAAAATAACTTGCCTCTATTAGCCTATTTTTCAATAATTTGTTCTACTTTTGTACTTTAACATAAAACAAACATAATAACTGCCTTATGAAACTACTTTACAGAATATCCCTAATTGTCTGTCTTCTGACTTTAGGAGGGCAACTTTTTGCTCAAAGAACTTATGATGCCGGTAATCGATTGACAAACCCACAACAAATTTATTCTTACAAGAAAACATACGACGACAAAGTTGTAACATTCAACATCCGGGGTGGATTTAATGGGTCTGAAATGTCAGGGGTGAATAACAGCAATTATTCCTTCGGAGGACGAGGAGGTTTTGGTGTTGATTTCAAATTAGCTTCTTCTCCGATATACATACAGTCGGGTGTCGACTTTGTAATGAAAGGAGTCGAAGGAAGACAATCTTCTCAAATCAATGTGAATTATCTGCAAGCTCCATTGCACCTTGCTTACAAACCGGAGATAGCAGAAGGATCGAAATTCGTTGTATTTGCCGGAGGATACTTTGGCTATGGAGTCTATGGAAATATGATTTTTGATGTACATGCTCCAAACGATGTCGAAGCATTCGGAGACGATAGGTTTAAGAAGCTCGACTGCGGACTATCTTTTGGCGTCGGATTTGAGGTTGCCCGCCTGATCCTTACTACCGGAGCAGAAGTCGGGATGAATAATATCTCCGATCTTAATGTTTCCTCTTCCAAATTAGAGTCTTATTTTTGGGGAAAGAATTGCATGAACAGATCATTCTATTTCACAGTAGGATATAAATTCTAATATTGAACATCGTGCCAGACTGTGTACATATCAGATGAATGTACCGGTATGTTGAACTTTTATGTCTGGAGAGTGTTTTTCATATAGAATCATACTTGAGGATATATAACTATATACAAAAAGAATACATTTATGAAAAGTTTCAAATCATTATTCATCGTAGCCATTCTGCTATGTGTTGGTGCAAGTGTAGCTAACGCTCAATTCTCCCCTGTCTCTTTTGGGATCAAAGGTGGAGTAAACCTTGCCAATTTTAGTGGAGATGCTCAAACCGATGTGCGTTTTAAATATCAATTTGGTACTGTATTGCAGGTAAACCTGCCGGCAGGACTTTTTATCCTTTCGGGAGTAGAATATACTGCAAAGGGCGCAAAAATGACATATACGGGTAGCGACAGCAAGGAATATACAGCGAATTTCAACCCTCAATACTTGCAAGTTCCTGTCAGACTGGGATACAAAATGAGTGTATTGCCTACTATCAACATAAAATTCAGCGGAGGTCCGTATTATGCTTATGGTATAGCCGGGAAAGCAAAATTTAATGGTCCGGTTACACTGAATGACCGTTCGTATGAAAGTGGAGAAAAAGTAGGTATATTCAGCAGTAACGGGCTGAACTATGACAGACAAGATTTCGGAGTTGGCGCGGGAGTCGGTATTGAGTTCTTAGGCATTATCGGACTTGACTTAGGCTACGATTTCGGCTTGAAAAATATAAGTGGAAACGATGCCGCAAAAGTGCGCAACCAGAATGCCTATCTTACCGCAAGTTTGAAATTCTGAAAAAGAATAAATCATAATGATACTAAAGTCCTGTCGTACGATGGGACTTTTTTGGTTTCACGCCCCTATAATTGTTTTATGGCTGAGTTATATATGACATTTTGGCACACATTATAATCTGGCAAATTATTTGAACGAATATCTTTATAAATAGTTAAACACTAAAAAGATATAGAGATATGAATTTTAATAATTATACAATCAAATCTCAGGAAGCTGTTCAGAAAGCTATTGAGATTGTACGAGAAAAGGGGCAACAGACTATCGAGTCTGCCCATTTGCTGATGGGACTAATGCTCACCGGCGAAAATGTGATAAATTTCCTTTTTCAGAAGTTAGGTGCAAATGTAAATCTTGTAACCACAGCTTTAAATCAGGAGATAGAGCTATACCCCAAAGTATCGGGCGGAGAACCGTATCTCAGTCGGGATGCCAATGCTGACCTGCAAAAGGCGGAGGATATAGCAAAGAAAATGGGAGATCAATATGTTTCTCTCGAGCATCTTTTATTGGCAATCCTTTTGGGAAAAAGTTCTGCCGCTCAGAAACTCAAAGATGCCGCCATCAACGAAAAGGAACTACAAGCCGCCATTAACGAATTGCGCAAAGGAGACAAGGTTACGAGTCAATCGGCAGAGGAAACATATCAGTCGTTGGAGAAATATGCAATCAATCTTACGCAGCGCGCTCGCGATGGCAAGTTAGACCCTGTAATCGGACGAGATGAAGAGATTCGCCGTGTCCTTCAGATACTAAGTCGAAGAACAAAAAACAATCCTATCCTTATCGGAGAACCGGGAACCGGCAAGACTGCTATTGCCGAAGGATTGGCACACCGTATTGTGAGAGGCGATGTGCCCGAAAATCTTCGGAGCAAACAAATATACTCTCTTGATATGGGCGCGTTAATTGCCGGAGCTAAATATAAGGGCGAATTTGAAGAACGCCTCAAGGCTGTGGTGAATGAGGTAACGAAAGCCGAAGGAGAGATAATTCTCTTTATCGATGAGATACACACTCTCGTAGGTGCAGGAAAAAGCGACGGAGCAATGGATGCTGCCAATATATTGAAGCCGGCTCTGGCTCGCGGTGAACTGCGCTCGATAGGCGCAACAACGCTGGATGAATACCAGAAATATTTTGAGAAAGATAAGGCTCTTGAACGCCGTTTTCAAATTGTAATGGTAGATGAACCGAGCGAGTTGGATGCAATTTCCATCTTGCGCGGGCTAAAAGAGAAATACGAGACTCACCACAAAGTGAGAATTAAAGACGAAGCCGTTATTGCTGCCGTCCAACTGTCAAGCAGATATATCACCGATCGATTTTTACCAGATAAAGCCATCGACCTCATGGATGAGGCTGCGGCTAAGTTACGTATGGAAGTTGATTCAGTGCCTGAAGAATTAGATGAAAAATCTCGCCGTATCAAACAGTTAGAAATTGAACGGGAGGCGATAAAACGGGAAAATGACAAGCCAAAGGAAGAGCAGATATCAAAACAAATAAGCGATCTTAAAGAAGAGGAAAAATCGCTGAAGGCTAAATGGCGAGCTGAAAAAGATATTGTAAATCAAATACAGTATTACAAAGTTGAAATAGAAGAAGCGAAATATCAGGCTGATCGCGCCGAACGTGAGGGTAATTATGGTAAAGTTGCCGAACTCCGCTACGGAAAGATCAAGCAACTGGAAGACGATATGATCAAAGCACAAAGTACGTTGCACAGCATGCAAGGCAATGGGGCAATGATAAAAGAAGAGGTGGATTCGGTGGATATTGCCGATGTGGTTTCTCGTTGGACAGGAATCCCCGTGAATAAGATGATTCAAAGCGAAAAAGATAAATTATTGAGTCTCGAAGCCGAACTTCATAAGCGCGTTGTAGGTCAGGAAGAGGCAATTACCGCTATCTCGAATGCCATTCGTCGTAGTCGTGCCGGATTGCAGGATCCTAAGCGTCCTATCGGTTCTTTCATCTTCTTGGGAACAACAGGTGTGGGAAAGACCGAGTTGGCTAAGGCATTGGCAGAATTCTTGTTTGATGATGAAAACATGCTCACACGTATAGATATGAGTGAGTATCAGGAGAAATTCAGTGCCACACGTCTTATCGGAGCACCTCCGGGATACGTTGGATATGATGAAGGCGGTCAGTTGACTGAGGCTATTCGTCGCAAACCATACTCTGTCGTTTTGTTTGATGAGATAGAAAAAGCTCACTCCGATGTATTCAATATTTTGTTGCAAGTGCTTGATGACGGACGACTGACAGATAATAAAGGGCGTGTAGTCAATTTCAAGAATACGATTATTATCATGACATCGAACATGGGATCAGGATTGATTCGTGAGAATTTTTCCCAAATCAACGATACTAATCATGATGAGGTGGTAGAAAAGACAAAGGGAGAAGTGTTGAATATGTTGAAGTCGACAATCCGCCCCGAATTTCTGAATCGCATCGACGAGATAATCATGTTCGAACCGTTGTCGGAAAATGAAATAGAGAATGTTGTAAGAATTCAACTACAGGGTGTTATTAAAATATTGGATGAGAATGGAGTAAGCCTCGAATTTTCGGATGATGCTATCAAGCAAATTGCCCACTTAGGTTATGATCCCGAATTTGGCGCTCGCCCGGTTAAGAGGGTTATTCAGCGTGAGGTACTTGATGTCCTATCTAAACAGTTGCTTGGAGGAACAGTAAATAAAACTGAACCGATAGTGATCGGAGTGAAAGACGGAGAACTAAATTTCAAAAACTGATAAAACAAAATGTCAAGAAACCTCCTCATAATTTGAATGTGGAATCTGAGGAGGTTTTAGTTGACAAGCCCTATCTTTACACAGTAGGTCTATAGTTGCGGAAATCATAATCCTTTCATAATCAACACTTGTTTGTTTTTACATTAAAAAAGTCTTGTTCATGTATTGCAAGTATCAAATCTTTGCATTACTTTTGCACAGTCTTTAAGAGAAAGGACGACAAAGACAAATGGTGTGGTAGTTCAGTTGGTTAGAATACCTGCCTGTCACGCAGGGGGTCGCGGGTTCGAGTCCCGTCCATACCGCCAAAAGGCTTGATAATCTATTGATTGTCAAGCCTTTTTATTTTACTGTGTTGCATTTGTGTTGCAAATTCATATTTGTCCTATTCTTTTCCCTCCCTTGAAAATTATGTTGTGTTGCACCGAAGTATTGGAAATTTCGCTAATTTTGGGAAATATCATTATTCTCGACCATGCAAAACAGCTATCGCAAAATATATAACGATAACTTCTTGGGAACATCAGATGTTTCTATTCTTAAATTCTATTATGCCAGCTTCAAGATACAACAAATAAAAGGTAAAGCTCCCG
>CALNCC010000156.1 GCA_937875275.1 uncultured Dysgonomonas sp.
ATTGTGATAAAGAAAACGCTCGATAGTATGCAAGAGGGAGATATTCTGTTGTATACCGATCTGGGGTGTTATTTTAATCCTAAAGGGAAAAAACGATTAGACGAATACTTTGAAATTGTAGACCGTTCCCCATCAGGCATCTTAGGTATCAGGGCACAAGAAAAGGATACCAGTTTGCGTACGGAATTGAAGTTGCCTGAATATGAATGGACTAAAGGTGACATTTTTGATTATTTTGGTGTTCGTAACAATAGGTCGTTTACAGATACCAATCAGTTCGAAGCAACTATTGTCTTTATAAAAAAATGTCCGGCTTCCGTTGCTTTTGTAAACGAATGGGTAAATGTGATTTACAATCATTTTGACCTTATAACCGATAAACCGTCAAAATCTCCTAATTTGGATGGCTTTAAAGACAATCGCCACGATCAGAGTATTTTCTCCATGTTGGCTAAAAAATATCAGATATCAGAATTTTCCCGCAACGAATTATGCCCTACCGAGTTTGATAATCTTGATTGGAATATAATGTCAGATTATCCCATTTGGGCAAGGCGAGATGTGTATTATAAAAGTATGTGGCATTATACGCATCGTTTCAGCCTGAGAAAATATTACAATGCTATCTGGAGTATAAGATATTTCTTTAAAAGCATTCTCCGCCCTAATACATATCACAGATGAAAAAAGTAGTTTGCACATTCGGGAGTTATTATCTTACAGAAGGCTTTCCCCGTTTCCGAAAGATGGCACAAGGAATGGATGTTTTTGACGATATATATACTATCAGTGAAAAAGATCTGGATGCTGATTTTTATAAGCACTGGGGGCGCTATCTGATACCCTATTCACGGGGGTTTGGTTATTGGTGCTGGAAAGCTTACATAATTCTCAAGGTATTGGAGAAGATGGATGATGGAGACATTTTGTTATATTCCGACATTGGCTGTTATTTTAATCCTGTGGGACGTGAGCGTCTGTTAGAATATTTTGATATTGCAGAAAAGCATCCGACGGGAATATTGGGCGTGAAAAGTCAGGAGCAAAGCTATAATGAGCTGCCCGAAACTCTCTATTATGAGTATGAATGGACTAAGGGAGATATTTTTGCTTATTTTGATGTATATGACGATAAGACGTATACTCATACAACTCAATTCGAATCTACAATTATTTTCTTTAGAAAAAATCCCTCAGTTATGCAATTCGTTCGTGAGTGGTATCAGGTCTATCTCGACGATTATAGTCTGGCTACCGATTCTCCTTCGCGAGTTCCCAATTTACCGGGGTTTGTTGAGAATCGTCACGATCAGAGCCTCTATTCAATATTGGCTAAAAAATATGGCATTGCAGAAATATCTACTAATGAAATATTTCAACGAGATTGGTCTTTGCTCGATAAATATCCGATACAGGCACGACGCGATAAATTTTATCCCAGTAAGTTTCATTATAAATACCGATTTAAATTGCGAAAGCTCTATCGTAGATGGTGGGCTATAAAGTATTGGTTTAAAGATCATTTTTGAAAATATTTACTAGAAGTCTAAAATATATTATCTTTGTATTCTCACAAGAAAAGGATTTTACCTTTTTTTCGAAATCGACAAAGGCTTATACAAACTCGAACCCTATATGAATTCATCTTATCAAAAGAAAAAACAATCTGTTTTTTATATAATATGCTTCCTTCTTCTTTTTTTGAGTTTTTTTCTCAATCTGTTTAAAGTCATCCCCGATGATATGTATACAGAATACGAAACTTTTGTAGAGTCGTTAGTCGTAGGCAAAATGGCAAAAGCCGAGAAAGATGGAGTTTTGGCTTCAGCTGGATTTCCGGGCGTGAATTATGATAAGAATCTTGTGCAGGATAGCCTTGTTAGAGCTAATGTGGATAGGGTAGAGGATATGTATGTAAGAGATAATATTATAAATCAGTTTAAATTGGAGCAGATAAAATATTATCAGAATCAAGAAAAAACACCCGACAACTATTGTGTATATGTAAGTCACTCCGGCGGACAGGCAATGTTTTATTATTATGTACAAAAATTGCTTCCTTTCGATAAAGATGTTCGTTATCAGTTGTTGCGAGCCTTGAATTGTGCCTTATTGGCTCTTTGTTTTCTTTTGTTTATTGGGTGGGTTTACCGAAACTTCGATTTTGTAGCAGCTTTAGTAACGTTTCTGTTTATATTCACCTCTTCATGGTTGGTCCTCTTTGCCGGCAACGGTTTGTGGTGGTCGCTATGGAGTTTCTTTGTTCCTTTCTTAACAATACTTTTGTTGTTGGAAAAGAAACATCTTAAACCGAGACAAGTTTCTGATACAAAAATATTAATCTGGTTATTTATCGCATTTTTAATAAAATTGGCATTTTCGGGGTTAGAATTTATTTCAACGGTAATGCTCACACCTTTTATCCCGATCGTATATTATGCTTGGCTCGAACGATGGAAGATCAAAGATTTTATAATACGATCTGTTAAAGCCGGATTGGTTACACTCGGCGCAGTAGTTATTCAGTTTATTGTATTAATCATTCAACTGAAATATCTTTTGGGCGATTTTTCAGCAGCGTTCCAATATATTTCCGATGCCTTTGTCAAGCGATCCAGCTTCGACAATTCGGCTAACGTATATGATGCCGGCGATAGGTTTGCCGATTCGAATACACTCTCTTTTTTGTGGAATAATATTATTAAAGATTATCTGCGGGGCGACATGTACTTTTGGGGCTTTGCACCATCCTCTTTCCAATTCTTTTTTGCTTATTTGATAGGATTTATAATAATAATGGCAATAGTCTTATTTTTCATTACACGCAATTCATTCGAACGAAAATATAATGCCATCATTATATCCACTATATTGTCTGTGGCTTGTCCTTTATCATGGTATGTGATTTTTAAAGAGCACTCCTTCTGGCATCCTCAAATAGATTTTATTATTTGGTACATGCCATTCTTGCTGTTAGGATTTACAATTGTAGGAGTAACTCTTTCTAAACTGTTTAAACGTGCTGCTGATTAAATCTTGTATCCTTTCTTATTTTGTAGAAGCAAATGAATTATTAAACACAGTACCACAAAAGTAGATCCTACTGCTACTACACCGTTCCATCCATAGTGTTGCCATGCTATGCCTCCAAGTAGTGTACCTATCGAACCTCCAATAAAGTAAGATACCATGTAAACAGTATTAAGCCTATTTGACGCTTCGGGATGAGTTGAAAATACAATGGTTTGATTAGTGACGTGCATAGACTGCAATCCCATATCAAGAAATATAATACCTATTATTAGTCCGGCATAGCTATCACCTATTAGCCCGAATACGATCCATGAGAGAATCATCAGAATAGAAGAAATAGTAATTATTATATTTTTATTTATTTTTCCGGATATAGCTCCGGTTACGGATGCAGCTAAAGCTCCAATAATTCCGATTAGTCCAAGTAATCCGGCGACATCGCTTCCCTGATAGAATGGAGCTTGCTCCAGTCTGAACGTGAGGGTAGTCCAGAATATAGAAAATGCTCCAAAACATAATGCTCCTCTCACAGATGCAAGCCGAAGACTTGGTAACTCTTTCGTATAGCGTGCAATCGAACCCATCAGTTGACTATATGTCCCTTTGAATGTCGGTTGCATTTCCGGTAATAACCATGCTATAAGAATTCCTAAAACAACCATAATTCCGGCTGCAATATAAAATACTTCACGCCAGCCAACATATTCTCCTAATACTCCGCTAAATACACGGGATGCCAGAATACCTATCAGTAAGCCACTCATGACTATACCTACATTCTTTCCCTTTTCTTCGGGCGAAGATAATTGTGCTGCAATAGGTACGAATATTTGAGGGACGACAGATGTCAGCCCGATAAAGAAACTGGCTGTAATCATTACAGTTAACGATTTGCTATAAGCAAATATTAAGAGAGATATGATTATGAATATAAAGTCGATAAGGATAATTCTTTTTCGTTTAAACATGTCTCCCAATGGGATTATCAATAATAATCCT
>CALNCC010000157.1 GCA_937875275.1 uncultured Dysgonomonas sp.
TATTTGGTATCTACTAATATCAGTCCCATCTGCTCAGCCATTTCTGTTCCTCTCTGAAACAAGGCGTATGTATATTTCTCAAGCTGTTCGTACTCATCTTTGCTTACAAGCCCTTGAGCTATAATTTCTTCTTTCGAGATATTCTCGTCGTGTCCTTCATCAGCTTTCGTTGTGGGAGTGATGATGGGGGTCGGAAATTTCTGATTTTCTTTCATCCCGTCAGGCAAAGCTATTCCACACAATGTGCGGGCTCCGGCTTTGTATTCTCTCCACGCGCTTCCTGTCAGATAGCCGCGAATTACCATTTCTACTTTGTATGTCTCGCATCTCAATCCTACGGTTACCATCGGATCGGGAGTCGCTAATTTCCAGTTGGGAATGATGTCTTGCGTTGCATTCAAAAACTTAGCTGCAATCTGATTCAACACCTGTCCTTTATACGGAATCCCTTCGGGTAAGACCACATCGAAAGCCGAAATACGGTCGGTAGCTATCATGATGAGAAGATCTTCTCCGATGGAATATACATCTCTCACTTTACCGTGATAAACCTTTGTTTGTCCGGGGAAATTATAGTTCGTAGTATTTAACGTATTACTCATTTCTGCTTTCTTAGTTTTAATCAACCTTGTCTCAAAAAAAGACAAAAGTAGAATTCAAAGATACAACAAAGTTGTTTCAATGCAATGCACACTATGGTTAAAAATGTGCACTATTCCTTTAAAATATACAACCATTTGATATATACGCACTTACTATCATTCCGTTTGAGAGAAGTGCTCTTGAATGGTCTCCCAAATAGAGTTTTCCGTAAACCAATCTAAGAAATTGTCCCATTTTTCGACATTGTTTTGTCGCCACGTAGAGAACTCATCAAAGTCTCCCTGCATCAATACCCAATAGTTGTATGCTTCTAAATGTCCGGCATCTGAGACTTTCTTCTGAAAATCAAAAACTAAATTAGGATAGGTATATAGTTGACGTCCTTCATGTTCGTTATACTGCTCAAGGAATTTTGTCCGGATTCTGTTTAAAGATTCTATTGTGATCTCTTTTTCTCCGACAACAGCCAATGACATAAGAGGTTCATAGGTAAGCATGCCAAAAGGCAATTTCATGTTTTCCAGATTGTCGAGATCAAGAGAAACGGAGTTATCCTCGCTGAAACTTACTGATATGGAGTCGTTGCCCTCAAATTGAATTTGCTGCTTATAGGCATCAAACAAACGCATGCTCATCTCTGCCGTTCTTTTACTGCCTCGTTCCAGATTCATGAATATTTCTCCATATATCATAGTCCAAACCACTTCGGTGGAAACGCTATATAAATTAGCTATGTGATGGTAGTTGGACGAAAATAGCGGGTCAACCTTTATTCCTTTTTCGTAATGAGGCAAGGCATCTGATGGGTTTTCCGCACGAACTTTTAATGTACCTATTTCCATATGCAACCCTCCTGAGGTCGGGAATTTTTCAAGTCCTTTCTCATACGTTTTCAAGGCGTTCTCGGGCTCTCCGTTCATGCTATATGCATTTCCTAACGATTGCCAAAAACGAGCATTAGCTTTTTCATGATCTTTCAATTTGTCGAAAATACGGATCGCTTCACCATACTCTTCTTTTAAATAATGCGCTAATGCTATCTCGTAAGGAATGCTGATGTTTTCGGGATCTAAAATCTGAGCCTGCTTTAGTAGAACCAGAGAACTGTCAATCGCACCACTATCCATCAATTCAATAGCTTTGTTCCCAATCTCCATTGCTCTCTCTTTATCTGTTTGAGCATACGACGTTTGCACAAGGAGGAATAATGTAAGAATAAAAATAAATTTCGTCTTCATATTGTATTATTTTTAGGTGTTTATATCCAGCAAGTTACATTGTACGGCTTGAAGTTAAAAAAAAGTTGTTTCCCTCTTTCCTCATACCTAATATATTTTTTTAAATTTTTTAATATTTATTTCATTTTTAGATAAATGAACCATCCTTTGCACTATATTTGTATGATATTTTAATCTATTTACAATCATTTATTTATGAAGAATTTTATTTTAGCATTTTCCGCTGTTTTACTGACTTTTACATCATGTGGCAGGTCGGGATATACGGTAGAAGGATCATTTGATCAAGACAAATATGATGGCAAAACGCTCTATTTATATTGGATGAATCTGGACAGCCTTGATGTTACCGGCCCCATCCTTTTAGACTCGACTGTTGTAAGCAAAAAAACATATGCATTCAAAGGGAGTATTTCTAATGAATCGGAAATGGGATTATTGGTTTCGGACAGATTGGAAAATCTGGCCGGAAACGACAGTGTTGAGTTTATTGTTGTTCCCACGATCCTCGAAAGCGGACAAACGACTACGATACATATCGACAGTTTGGCTGCCGTTATATCCGGTGGATCTCCAATGAATGATGAATTCAACAAGATAAATACGCTGATGAATCGCATAATAGCCGAGATGCCAAACCTGTCCGGAGAGCCTAACGAGACATTGACAGACGAACAAAAAGCTCAAATAGAGAAAATAAACGTGTTGCATGAAGACTTGCAAAAAGAAACATACAGCTTTATCAAATCGAATATAGAAAATCCTGTGGGAAAATACATGTTCCTTGATGCAGGAGGAAAATTAAATAAAGAGCAGATCGTAGAACTACTTTCGCTCTGCGATCCGGCATACGTGGAAAAACAACCTGTACTAAAAGGACAGAAAGATTATCTTGACGAGCAACAAGCTTTGCGTGATAAGTTTGTTGGGATGAATATCGAGGATGTAGAGCTTTACGACATGAGTGGAAAAGTCGTAAAACTACTCGATAATGTAGAAAAAGGGAAAATTGTTTTAGTGAACTTTTGGGCATCATCGAACGAACAATCTATGATGGAAGTGGACAACTTGAAAGCCGTGTTTTCGCAATATAAGGACAAAGGGTTCAACATTGTCGGCATCGCTATTGATTCAAGGGCAGATATGGTGCAAATGTATATAGATGGATTAGGATTGAGCTGGACACAACTGCATGACGCAGATGGTAAGGCCTCGACATACTATGGCATACAAAACATTCCGTTCTCTTTATTGGTCGGAAAAGATGGTAAGATCATAAACGTAAACCTCAGAGGAAAAGATCTGAGAGTAGCTTTAGAAGAACTTTTTAATTAAAAAAATCATGTTGAAAAAATTTTATCAATTAGTACTTGTTGCTGCCGTTGTAGGAGCAGCGTCGTCGTGCGCAGATAAAAACGCATACACTATCACAGGGACAGTGGCAGACGAGAACCTGAAAATGGCTTACCTGAATGTGATTGGAGACGACTGGGGAGGAAAGCCGGTCGTTATAGACAGTGCCATCGTAGAGAACGGAAAATTTGAGTTCAAAGGGATTGCAGATTCTACGTTGATGAAAGTCATCAATTTTGCCGAGTCGGCAGATGCAAAAAGAATTCTTGCTGTACCTGTAATGGTAGAGCCGGGAGTAATCTCTATTTATGCAAGTAGAGACTCTCTCGGTGTGTCCGGAACAGTCAACAATGACAAATTCCAAGAAGTTACAACTAAGAAAGCGACTATGGATCCTAATTCGAAAGAGTTTGGAGAGTATGTAACATCTGTAATTACATCTGGTGTTCCTAAGGAATTGTCAACAGTCCTTTACCTGACGAACAAGAAGGTGATCAGAGAAGCAGGTTTGGTGGAACAGGTTATACCAACATTTACCAATTCGTTCCTTGCATCCGAAGAGGGACAAAGAGCCCAGAATATCGTATCTATTGAGGATGGAAAACCATATATCGACTTGAAAGCTAAAACTCCGGCCGGAGAAGATATTGCCTTATCCTCATTCGTGGGTGGAAACAACAAATATACATTGGTCGATTTCTGGGCATCATGGTGTCCTCCATGCCGTACCGAAATGCCTGAGTTGGCTGCCATCTACAAAGAATATAAA
Source organism: uncultured Dysgonomonas sp. (assembly GCA_937875275.1). Classification (GTDB taxonomy): domain Bacteria; phylum Bacteroidota; class Bacteroidia; order Bacteroidales; family Dysgonomonadaceae; genus Dysgonomonas. The sequence continues at coordinate 3,964 of CALNCC010000157.1, forward strand.
GATAAAGGTTTTGAAATCGTAGGTGTTTCTATCGACGACAACAAAGACAATTGGGTGAAAGCGATAGAAGAATTGGGCATAACCTGGCCGCAAATGTCTGATCTTGCCCAACCAAGTCAATTGGGCACGCAGTATGCAATCGAATTTATACCTTACACAGTACTGATCGACGGTGAAGGTAAAATCGTAAAGAAACACATCGGATCAAAAGAATTGAGAGAAGAACTTGCCACATTGCTTCCTTAAGGGAGATTGATAATATAAGTATATAAGTAAGGAATAGAGGTGTCTCACAATTGAGATGCCTCTTTTTCATATTGATTTTCTGTGTAGAATAACATGAGTTTGGAATAAACTATATCAGATAGCCTCAACCTTAGAGCACAAAAAACCGATGAAGTTAATTCCATCGGTTCTTGTAAAATGTCGATATAAATCCTGCTAATATAAATGAGAACAGGATATTACCTTATGTGATAATTATCCTTATGGGGCAATAGTCGGCTTAATATTCAACTTGGTTTTCACCAAACTTGTTGCATCTGTAGCATTGCGATTTACATACAAGAAATTTTGAATATCAATAACGTATGTAAAGTTGTTTTCGTCAGCAACTTCTTTAATCGCGAGTTGTACTTTTTGGCGTATAGGAGTCATCATTTGATTGTTCTTCTCTTGCAACTCTCTATATTGAGCTTCCTCATATTCATTTCTTTTTGTTTGCAATTTTACAAACTCCTCATATTTCTTTGCAAACTCTTCTTCAGGCAATGAATCTTTTGCCTGATTAGCTGCGTCTGCAAATTTTTGCAGATTGGCATCAAGTTCTGCTAAAGCTTTCTTCACCGTCTCTACTTCGGCCTTCATCTTTGTCTCAAGTTCTGCCATATCAGGCATATCCATAACTATATCCTCCACGTTGATATATGCAATCTTATCTTGAGCATATGTAGTCATAGGTAGAGCTAACAATAAAAATAGTACTAATTTCTTTACCATAATTTTATATTTAATTTATTTTTTCCGTTTTCGATCGACAAATATAGATATTTATTTTGAATATCCCATTTTTGCCAAAACTTCGTTGCTTATGTCTATTTTGGGTGAAGCAAATATGACACTCTCTGCCGACGAACGGTCTAATACCAACTGATACCCCTTAGCCTCTGAGACTGCCTTCACGGCTTCGTAAATCTCATCTTGTATAGGCTGTATCAGGGCTTCCCTTCTTTTAAACAGTTCCCCTTCGGGTCCGAAATATTTGTTCTTGAGTTCTTGTAAAGCTTTCTCCTTAGCCACAATTTCGTTCTCTCTTTTCGTCTTCTGATCTCCAGATAAGAAAACCAAGTCTGCCTGATATGATTTGTACATGCTCTGTACTTCCTGTTGCCCGGCTTCAATTTCGGCCTGCCATTTCTTAGACAGAGCCTCTAATTGTTCGTTCGCAGTTTCATAACTACTTATATTGCTCAAAATATATTCCATATCAATCAGAGCGAACTTCTGCGCATAACTTCCGGCTGACACTCCAACCAAAAGAATAAGTATCAAAAATAGCTTTTTCATAGATTTTATTTTTTAAATTACATAATCAGTTAGATGTGCAAATTAGTGATTTGTTTAACATCTTGTTGATTAAAGTTTGTTATTTTCCCTTTAAAATTCTTGTCCGATAACAAAGTGCCAATTACTACCACTCGACGAACGAGATGTTCCGATCTTATCAAATCCGTATGCCCAGTCGATTCCGACCAATCCAACCATCGGCAACATCACTCTGGCTCCGACTCCGGCAGAACGTTTCAGCTGGAACGGATTAAAATCACCTACGTCTTTCCACGCGTTTCCGGCTTCAACAAATCCTAATATATAGGCCGTTGCAGACTGTTCGAGGAGAAGTGGGTATCTCAATTCTAAGGCCAATCGCGAGTATGCACTGGCTTGTGATGCAATAGATCCGTTTTCATAACCACGCAATCCGATTGTTTCGGTCGCATACGTACTCGAATATCCACTCATACCATCACCTCCGACATAGAATGTCTCGAACGGTGATTTTTTATATTTGTTGAAATATCCTACAAATCCATACTCGACACGGGTCATAAACACCACAGTTCTCTGTCCACCGATGTTGCCAACCGGAGTAAATGTACGATTTTTGAATTTCCACTTGTGATAATCAACCCATCTGAATTTAGATGCCGACTCATATCCGCCATCCACTGTTCCCATTGATTTATAGTCTTTCCCGTCAAACAACGAGAATGGCGGTGTTATTTGCAATCCAAGAGAAAGGTCTGTTCCTCTACGTGGATATACGGCACCATCTAAGGAGTTACGTTTTACTGTAAAGTTGAAACTCAATATGTTACTTGTTCCATCCTTCACTATAAAATATCTCCAGTCCTTCATATTATACATCTGATACGACATTTCTGCCTGGAAGTAGAAAAAGTCATCCGGCCAGGTCAAACGTTTCCCATATCCGACTGACGCCCCTATCATCTGAATATATTTATTCGGATCTAATGCATTTTGATACAAGCTATTAGAATATGAGTTGTCGTAAGAATTGTTGTAGCCGTTATTATAATAACTGTTATAATATGAATTGTAAGAGTTGTAGTTGTTGCTGTAATAGTTGCTGTTTACTCCCGTCTGACGAGAATAGTAAGCTCCTACCGACAATGAATTTGGTCTCTTACCTCCAAACCAAGGGTCGAAGAACTGCACCGAATAAGATTGATAATACCGGGCATTGGTCTGAGCACTCAGACTCAAGGTCTGCCCTTCCCCTTGAGGTATAACTCCTTTATAAGATCCCGGATTGAAGAGATTTTTGATAGAGAAGTTTGTAAATTTCAGACTTATTTTTCCAATTAGACCGGTCTGCCCCCATCCGGCAGAAAACTCGACCTGGTCGTTCGCTTTCGACACCAGCCCCCAATCTAAGTCTACTGTACCACTTTCAGCGTCAGGTTGTGGATCGGGTTTTATGGTCTCAGGATCGAAGTGTCCCATCTGAGCCAGCTCACGATAACTACGCATCACATCGTCGCGACTAAATAATGCTCCGGGCTTCGTCCTCAATTCTCTACGTATCACGTCTTCATACAAGCGGTCGTTGCCGGTAATTGTTACTTTACGATATGTTGCCTGAGGCCCTTCTATTACGCGCACTTCCAAATCGACAGTATCTTTATTCAGATTTACTTCCACCGGATCGATTCGGGAGAATAAGTATCCCTGATTCTGATAAAATATATTCAATACTCCATCTTCGTCATACATCAATCGGTCTTCCAACATCTTCTGATTATAGACATCCCCTTTCTTCATCGACAAGAGATCTTGCAGTTTGTCCGCAGAATATTCTTTATTACCTATCCAGTTTATGTCTCCGAGATAGTATTTCCCGCCTTCGTCTATTTTTATGCGAACATTTACCTTCTTCGGTTTTCCGTCGGCAGCTGCACTGTACACTGTGTCTTCAACAATTACTGCATCACGATACCCAAGCTCGCGGTATTTGGTGAGTACATTTTCTTTATCTGCTTCAAAATCTTCTTCTTTGTAATTTGTTGATCTCAGGAAGTTGCGAAACCATGCACTAAGATTACTCTTTTGGCGGGTTTTCTTCATTGAGCGCTCCAAAGTTGTCGATTTTACATTTTCATTTCCCTCGAATGCGATTGTATGTACTTTCGTTTTGCTGTTTTTCTGAATATCGACATTAAGATGCACCTTATTCGGATCGGAGAGATCGGGTGCTGACAACAGGCTAACTTGAGCATTAGAGTATCCTTTCTCCTTGTAATATGTTTTCATCGAATTAGCCAATATATTCATCTGGTTAGGAGATATCTGTCTATCTATACCCAACCCCATACGGCTTTCAAGATCTTTTATTTCTTTCTTTTTTATTCCGGCATAGCTGATCTGCGAAATTTTAGGATGTTCTTTAACCTCTACAGCTAACCATACTTTAGTTCCTTCTTCCTTTGCAGCATAAACATTGATTCTCGAAAAGACATTAATCCTGTCTAATTTCTTTATTGCATCTGTTATTTCTTTGCCGGGAATATCTATCTTATCACCAACCGAAAGTCCCATAAAACCAATAATCACAGCATCTTCATACGTTGCACTACCAACTGCCCGAATTTGGATGTCTGCAATCTCATATTTACGTTTATCTAAATATGAAACTACGGGTAAATTTTTGATACTGTCTTCGTTTACAACAGTTTTTTGAGGGATATTGGATATTTCCCCGTCTTGAGCAAAGATAGTACTTGCCAAACCGAACAAAGAAAGGGATAAAATGAAGAGTTTTCGTTTAAACATATTTTGTTGTAATTACTTGCAGTTAAATAGGTTATTTGTTGCCAGGATTGATTTGCTCGCTGGTTTTGCCATAACGACGTTCTCTGAATTGGTAATCGTAAATGGCTTTATATAAAGACTCTTGATCAAAATCAGGCCACAACTCGTCAGTGAAATACAATTCGGAATATGCAATTTGCCACATCAGAAAGTTGCTGATTCGTTTTTCGCCTCCGGTTCTTATCAGAAGATCGGGATCGGGAATGCCTGCTGTTTCAAGATTATTTGCAATTAGAGTTTCATTTATTTCGGCAAGACAGAGCTCATCTTGTTTCACCGCCGCCGCAATTTTTTGTACCGCTTGGGTTATTTCCCACTTAGAAGAATAACTCAATGCAAGAATGAGTGTTAAGCCTGTACATGCAGCCGTTGACATTAAACAACGATCCAAAGCCTCTCTTGTTCTCTGTGGCAAACGATCTATATTTCCGATAATCTGTAGCTTAACATTGTTGCCTATCAATTTCTGTGTTTCGTTGGCAATGGCTTGCACCATCAAATCCATCAGGGCATCAACTTCTTCAATCGGTCTATTCCAGTTTTCAGTGGAAAAGGTATACAGCGTAAGGTGTGAAACTCCGACCTCAGTACATGCTTTAATCGAATTACGAACGGCTTCCAGCCCATTCTTATGCCCAAGAAAACGATCAAGTCCTCGTTGTTTTGCCCAACGCCCATTGCCATCCATGATGACCGCAATGTGAGTCGGTATATTATTTCTATCTATTTGCTCTATATATGACATCGTTCTATTATTTTTCTAATATAAGTTCAAACAATCTTTGCAACGAGGACCAAAGTCCCATGTTAATGTAATCATTGTGAGTGAGTACCAGTCTTTGTTCTTAACTGGTCCACTCTTTATATCATATGGGTCGTCTAAATTAAACCCTTCTTTTTGCGTAACATCAAAGTCATCGCGAAACAACCTTCGAAACGAAAATTCGAATCCGAGATTGAAACGTTCTTTGATCTTATATTTCATACCTATTCCCAATGGGATATTAGCATCAAAAAAAGATTTGCCTCCCGCAGCATAGGTAAAACCGATACCGGTGAAAACATATGGTGTAAACTTTGTAGTGTTCAAATAAGCATAGTCGTTACTATAATTAAAAAAGTTGAACTCTACTTGCCCTCCCAATTCATAAAAAAGACGCTCGAAAGACGTCGTTTGCGCAAAGGGAAACACATTGTCAGATTTTTTTGTATCTCCTCCAACTTTGCCTATTACAAGATTTGTTTTCAAAGACCATCTGAAATCCTTGTTATATCTGAATATCGCCCCTAACGATGGATAAACATTCTGATACAACTTGGTTTTATTGGCATCTCCCATATAAAAAGATGTCCCCGCCATTCCTCCAATTTCGTATCTGTAATCTTGTCCTTTTGCACTCACCGACCAAAGACTCATAATAAGCAGAAATACCAATATCTTATATTTATGCATAATTATCAACAGTTTGTCATTTTATCACAGTTAACGCAAAAAAACAAATTCAAGTATTCAGTACATCAGACTATTCTATATACTTAGCCATGCGCCCTTTCCATATTGGCGATAAAAATGCCTCGTTATTGATTCCGCCTAATATCCATATATTATTATCGGCATCTATTACAACCGATTGGTTTAGTCCTCCTTTCATTCTCGGATCAATCTCCTGATTCTGCGGAACGGCAGACCATCTTACCCCCCAGCTCGATGATTCATAGAGAGTTAATCCGGAAATTGCATAGAATTTATTGTCATATACAAACGGAGTAATATCCAATTCCCGACTCGTGCCGTTATTTTCCTGGTTAGATGCGACTCTAACTTTTCCCTCTGAATCAATAAGATATATCCATGTCAGATTCGAAACTTTTCCCGAAGTGGTTGCTCCACCCGTTACAGTAAGCATATTAATCAATGGATTAGATCTGTTATATATCGTTATCGGCGTGAAATCGGCGGATGGCGCATTGCTCGGTACTGTGTACGATGTGTTCACGTCAAAATCGAACATATCCCGGGTTGTTGCCAGCAAGAATTGATTATCATCGTCTTTTACTGTTGTAAGCAAAATATCATCGTCTTCTGTTGCTCCGGGCAAAACACCAAGGATATTGTGCACATACGTCGCATTAGGCACTTTGTCCCACGATGCTCCGTCAGATGCATTAGAGATATACACTGCGCCCGACTTGTCTACTGCATACAATGTCCCTTTCCATTCCAAGATACTACTCAAAAGAATGTTGGTGTCAAGGTTTGTTGCTGTGGGAGTGAATGTCCATGTCAACGCCGTAGGATCTAATTTGTAAAGAGATACTCCTATATTATCCGTTACATAACTATACAATGTATTGTCATATATAATTGTTTTTTGGTTCTTCACCGTAGACGGATAATCTGAGAAGCCGTACCAAAATATATCCTCAAGATCAATTTGGTGCACACGCACCTCAAGGCTATAATCTATTATATTCAATTTGTTAGGAGATATGACGCTGATGGTACGCGGTATCTCTGCAAAGTCAATCGAGTCTGTAAGTTTCAGATGAGCTGTCGTGTCAGCATATATGAATGATATCATATATGGAACACCTCCGGTAGGAGAATATGAAAACTTCGGCATCACTTTCCCAAACTTAGTGCCATAAGGCAACGAATCGGGATTATATATTTTTCGCGTTTTTTGGTCTATCATAAACTTAGTCCTATTCACCGCATTCCATCGTGCCGAGTCGGCAGGCAATGCAGATGCCATAATAGACACCCTTAGGCTAAACCCATACAATTGAGCATCATGCGACCCCATCGACTCGTAGTAAGTATCATCTTTACCACAAGAATAGGTTGTCGTCATCAGTATAATTGCCGTAAGAGACAGAGCACAAATATGTTTAAATTTTATCATCGTTCTTATAGGTTTACTATATCAATCTGCAAAAATAGAAAGAATTTCGGCTAATACGCCATTATATTTAATAATTATCAATTTTCAGTCCTGTGTAACAGCCAAGTAGATTTGTTGCGAGCTGCCCCATTTTTTTACATCTACTTGCCGTCCTTTTATCATTGGTGCAGGCACTCCATCGAGAAGGTTTCTTTTGGCGATCTCGATAAGAGCTTCGTCCCACAAACAACTGTCTATAAAGCTCTGGAGAAGCATGCGCCCACCCTCTACCATCAACGAATTTATACCTTCTCCTTTTAAACGGAATAAAATGTTTTTTATTAAGTTCTCGTCAAAACTTATTGAGATATATCTCACATTTTTTTTGTCTATTCCGCTTTCTTTTTCGGTAAATATAATTGTCGGAATCTCCCCGTTCAGAAGATTGCTTTGAGTAGATAAACGCAAATCTTTATCTAATAGTATTCTGCATGGATTTTTTCCGTGCCACAATCGGGAGTTTAATCGAGGGTTGTCTAATACCGCAGTATTGGTTCCCACCATGATAGCATCTACTTCCGATCGTTTTTTGTGTACAAACATTTGTGTAAAGCTGTTGGACAGAATTGCAGGAGCACCATCTTCGACTGATTCTCTCTTTTTGTCGATAAATCCGTCTTGCGACTGAGCCCACTTGAGATACACGTAAGGCATGCCACACTGTTGCACAGCAATAAATTCCTTATTCAGTTCAAGTGCTTCTTTCTCCAATATGCCCGATGCAACATTCACGCCGGCATCGCGCAGTCTCTTTGCTCCCCGTCCGGCAACACTGGGGTAAGGATCAAGACAAGCAATTACCACATTGGGGATGCCTTTTTCTATAATGAGATCGGAGCATGGCGGCGTTTTGCCATAATGCGAACACGGTTCTAAGGAAACATACATAGTGGCTCTTGTCAGCAGTGATTTATCTTTCACGCTGTTTATTGCATTCACTTCGGCATGTGGGCATCCATATCGACGATGAAATCCTTCGCCAATGATCTTACCATCACAAACGATGACGGCACCCACCATAGGGTTGGGACTGACCGCACCTTTTCCGTTTAGCGCGAGCTGCAAACTGCGCCACATGTATTTTTCTTCTACGAGCATCTATTCTATCAACGAACAGCGATCACTTCTATTTCAACTAAAGCTCCTTTTGGCAAATCTTTAACCGCAAATGCCGAGCGCGCAGGAAAGTCGCCAGTAAATTGTTTTGCATACACTTCGTTCACTGCCGTAAAATCGGCTATGTCGTAAAGCAGCACTGTCGTTTTCACTATATTATCCATTCCCACTCCGGCTTCGGCAAGAATTGCTTTAATATTGCGAAACGATTGCTCTGCCTGCTCCTTTATACCACCTTGCACAAAGTCTCCGGTTGCCGGATCGATAGGGATTTGTCCTGATACAAATATGAATCCGTTTGACTCGATTGCCTGACTATATGGTCCGATAGCCATTGGCGCATTTTTTGTCGCAATTGCTTTTTTCATCTTTTCCTCTTCTTTTCTGTTATACGTCCTATTTTATATTGTGAATCACAAATCGTGTCTTTGTCTTACCGCCTCATAAACTAAAATGCCTGACGCTACGGAAACATTGAGCGAGCCGATTGTTCCATATTGAGGGATCTGCACAAGGTTGTCGGCTATCCGTAGGTTTTCGTTCGATACTCCGACATCTTCCGCACCCATCACTATCGCAACAGGACCATTAAAGTCTACTTTCGTATATGTTTCGCTACCTCGTTCGGTTGCAGCTATAATTTTCACACCACTATCTTTCAGGTATCTTATCGCCGCATTTAGGCTGTTTTCCCTGCAAACAGGAATTTTGAGCAATGCGCCTGCCGATGTTTTCACAGCATCAGCATTCACTGTTACGCTTCCCTTTGCCGGAATCACAATTGCATTCACTCCTGCAACTTCGCAGGTACGGGCTATCGCCCCAAAGTTACGAACATCGGTGATGCCGTCGAGCAACATGATGAAAGGTTCTTTTCCGTTCTCGTACAAGAAAGGAATGATATCCTCTATGCTTTCGTATGTGATTGCCGACAAAAACGCAATTACACCTTGGTGATTTTTGCGGGTAAACCGATCTAAACGTTCCACCGGCACTCGTTGCACAGGAATATCCTTTTCCCTCAACAGGGCAAACATCTCTTTCGCCAACTCGCCTTGCAGGTCTTTTTTGACGATTATTTTATCTATTTCTTTTCCGGATTCGACAGCCTCGATAATGGCATGGATTCCGAAAATCATTTCTTTTTCTTTCATTATTTTGTTTTTACAGTTCTATCAAATAAGTATCATATACTATGCCTCGCAAACCGAAGCCTTCTTTTTGTCGGATAAGCTGTTCGTTCAGATACGCCCCGTTCCGTTCGGTCGAGATTCCGTAATCGAAGAACCTTTTATCGCTATATTCATTTATCAAATAATTGACAAGTGCATCTATTGCTCCACTATTTTTTCCATCATCCGTAGCGGCAATGTATTGAATGTGTGCAACCACATCTGTGATATACATCACGCATCCTCCGACAATGTTTTTTCCTTGTATAACGGTATGTAATTTTATGTTTGTCGGAAAAAGAGCACTAAGATATATCATTTCGTCCAACGAATGGGTGGGATTGGCATTGTATTTATTTTTCAGATTGCAGGAAAGTATCTCCCAGAAAGCTGAAAAATCGGTGGATTCGTCGACTGTCAATCCTGTCTTACGCGCTTTCGACAAGCCTCTTTTCCTTTGCGACGAGTATGTCAATCGGTTGCGATAATCAAGAGCGGATGAAATATTGCGACCTATCAGTTTTGCATCGTTACGAAACAAGGCATATAAATCTTCTTCCCCCGGCAACTGATGATATATGTGTGGAATGCTTTTGTAATAAAGTTTCTCTATCCCCTGCTCTTTCATCCACGTTTTCAACAGAGTGAAGATATCCATTACATCGACAGTCGAAACGAATGGAGATAGGACGAGTCCGCCATAGCTCAAACCCTGATGGCTGAACAGTGTATCACAATCTCTATTCGCCGGAAGCAAAGCACAAAGATTTTCGTCTTTATAAAACAGAAGTGAGCTGTCCACAAAACGATTGTGATGGTACTCCATATAGTCGCGACGAAAAAGGAATGTGCCATTCTTCGCTCCTTTCAAGAATGAATCCCACTCCGATTTATTTTCGGGACAATATAGTTTAATTTCTATTGCCATCTTTGCGATAATTTTTGTATTCACTGTATGAGTTTACATATCCTGCCTCATCGTATTTCTCCGACGTAAGCACAAGGCAAACTGCATCTTCCGTAAAATTACGCTCTATCGCCCACATATCAGGCGGAATATGCAACCCACATGCCGGATTGTCTAATAGTACGGTTTTCTTGTTTTCTCCATCATCGAGTTCTACCTCGAAACTTCCACTTACCGCAATCAGTATTTCGTGGCACGTCTTGTGCATATGACCGCCCCTTGTCGCTCCTTGAGGGATGTCGTATATATAAAATACCCGACGAACAGGGAAAGGTAAGGTTTTTGCCAAACCGAATCCGACTACTCCGTCTTTCCGATGAGGAAAACAGAAGAGAGAACAGTCATCTACCGATATATATTTATTTCCTTTCAGGCTTTGGACGACATCTACATGAGACGAATCCGGTCGCAGAATGAGACAAATGGCATCCGGCGAGTATTGTTCCTTACTTCGGCTTGTTCCCATCGGAATATACAATCCCTTTTCGGCACTATCCAATGTATATTTAGAATCGTTCGCCAAGATTTCAATATTACCCGACAACGCAATCAGTATTTCCGATTGCTCTGCTTGTCTCTTTACATTACGACTTGTCTCGCTCGACCACCAACACACCTCTGATAGGGCGTCGAAATCGATGCCTCCACAACCTGTCTCTATAAATGACAGGCTTCCCCTTCGATCAGTTATTTTGGGAAGATGCAAAAGACGGACATTCGTCATCGTATTTTTATTTTCTGAGCCATGGCTCCGGATTCTGCTTGGCATTACCCTGCCACAACTGGAATTGCATTTCTGTTATATTTGTATCCGAGTCGGTGTACACTTTGCCTAAAGCCTGACCGGCATTCACATTGTCGCCCTGCTTCACATACGAGGCTTGTATATTTCCATATACGGTCAGATAGTTACCATGCCGCACGATAATACAATTGTTGGCACCGGGAATAAGTGACACGATAGAGACCACTCCTTTGAATACGGAGCGAGCTTCGGCTCCGGCTTGCGATTGCAATGTAATGCCATTATTCATTGTCTCCACCCACTTCGAGTATTGATGCTTTCCATACCGGCTCGTAATTCTCGCGCTGCCTGTTATTGGCAGGGGAAGCCGTCCTTTGTTGGAGGCAAATGTGCCGGACAACTTAATGTCTTCTTCCGTACTGAGGACATTGGTATTCTTGTCAACGGCAGCACTTTTAGGTGTTGTGCCCGATGTCGTTGTGTTTGCCTGTTTCTTCGCCTTCGCTTCTTGACGAGCTACTTCTTCCGCAATCAGTTTCTCTATTCGGTTGTTTATTGCCTGAGCCTGTTTTTTCTTTTCGGTAAGTACCTTTTGCAGCTCGCTTTGTTTATTTTGCGACTCTCTTATTTCCAGCTTGTGAGTTTGCTCCTCTTGTTTCAGATTCGCCTCCTCTTTTGCTTTTTCGGCAAGCAGAACTTGCTTCTCCGACTTGGTTTGTATCAGGGCTTTTTTCTTTTCGTCCAAAGCCTGATTTTTTTCTTTTATCTCGTCAGCTTGCTTGCTTCTCCACTCCGAGTAATCTTTGAGATAGCGCAAGCGACGATAAGATTCGGTCAGAGATTTTCCGGATAATACGAATAACAGACTGTTATCATTATTGCGTTTACGCATCACCCCATCGACAGCCTTCGCATAGTTTTTTTTCTTATTCGCAAGTTCTATCTGCAACTCTTGTATGCCTTTCTCTATCTCTGCCTCTTCGTTTACTATTCCTCCTATTTCCTGCGTAAGGAGGGCAACGACTTGCTGGCGATTTTCGATCTGTTTCACAACCATCTGTATACGCCCCAACAATGTTGTTGTCGTCTTTTTGGTATTACTCAATTGTTGGTTTGTGTTTGCTATCTCCTGTTGCAACTGTTTTCTCTGTCGCTCAAGGTCTTTGAGTGTGCCCCCTTCCTGAGCGAAAGCGGCAATACACAAATTTAGCAAAACCAATATGAGTAAAAACCTTCTCATTATTTTACATTCATATATGACGAAACGATATCCAACACACTCACTTTCTTATAATTTCGGGGCTCGGACAGATCGACTGAAATATTCTTATCAAATTCTACATTGTTGTACGAAATGGCTATCTCTGCTTTCTTCTTCATCACATTTATTTTTGCCACCATACTTTGCGGATAAGAACGTCCGTCTTTGTCTATAAAGTCTTCGTATCCCCAACCTATCGTTCCTTCTTGTCGACTGTGTGATATTGCAGTAAGGACGAGCCTGTCTTCGCTGTTTACCGTAAAATTGTACATCAAGCCCGCGCTGTCCTTTGCTTTCAATACATAGTTGTTGTTTGCCTCCGACACGGAAAAAGATGAGGAGTTGCTCTTTTGCACATCTTTCTTTCCGGCAAGGAACAGTTGATTGGTGAGTAGTGCCTGCAAATTATAATAGTTGAGATCGATATTCTGTAAAAAATCAATATTCTCGAAACGTTCGGTTGCATAACGCTCGGTCAACCGATCGATAATAGTAAAACCCTGAGGTGTCATATTCACTCTCATGGCTTCCGACCCCAAGAGAGGGATGCGTATAGATACCTGCAAGACAGAGTCTTTTATCAACTTGATTACTGCGGGCATCTTTCTGCTCGAATTGCCCCTTCGAAATTCGATACTCCCTTTCGTACTAATTGAGCTATACTTAACACTTTTGTCGAGCACATCGGCAAAAAGTTCTTTCTGGTTTTTTTGCACTAATGCTGCCGCATCGGTTGATGAGGTAGCCGCTTTCTTTGATTTACATCCTGTAAAGAAAACCAATGCAAGTGCAATTGCTAATATAAATTTAAAACCTATTTTCATTCTTCTTCGATATACGTTTTAGTTTCAATTTTCTTATCAAGAGTCTTTGACCTGCGATTCTCTCTCGGTTCATCTGTCTCTACTTCTTTTGCCTTGATCCAATATTCAACAGCTTTTGTCTCATCGCCGGTCTTGAATAACACATCTCCGTAGTGCTCATACACTTCGCCACTGATCTCCACACCTTGCTCTCTACTATATTTTATTGCATTCTCTATATACAGTTTGGCTATCACATACATCTTCTGTTGAAACAAGATCCATCCGTATGTGTCCAAATATGTGGGATTGGAAGGTTCTTCTTTAACGGTAATTTCGCTCATCTTCTCAGCTTTGTCCATGTTTTCTTTCTGCAAAGAGAGGAAATAGCTGTAATTGTTCAGAACACCTAAGTTTTTAGAATTGTGTTTCAGAGCCTTCTCGTAATAGACAAAGGCACTGTCGGGCTGTTCTATCTGATAGTAAAGATCTCCGATCTGACCATAAAAGTCGGATATGAGATATACATTTGCCGGATCTACAACCTTTACTCCTTTTCTGAATGTTTCTAAGGCATCTTCATATTGTCCCAACAAATATTCTGAACCGCCTAAGTAAAAGTAGAACTGTGGTGCTTCGGGCAGATATTCAATTGCTCTTAGACAAACCTCTTTTGTTATTTTCGTGCTATCGGGGAAGGTTGTCGCAATCAGTTGTTCCCACCCTATGGGGTTTGTCGGATTCGCTTCTGTATATATCTGATAATGGAAACGAGCCTCATTTTTGTTGTTTTGCATCATCAACAGGTTGCCATACATCAGGTTCAGATTCGGTTCTTGCGGATGCAGAACAAGCAGTGTGTCGAACAGCGCATTTGCCGTTGTCGTTTCTTTTTTATTCTCATGCAATGTGCTAACGTACTGAGCCAACATCCCAAGCTTCGTACTTATCTCTATCTTCGGACTTTTCAAGGCTGTTTGCATTTCATTTTCGGCAGCATCGCGGTTGTTGGTTTTCTCATAATACGCGGTCATCGCCGTTATCAGATAGGGGTCTTCGGGGTTAGCTGCCTTAACCTTCGAGAAAAGGAGAAAAGCTTTATCATAGTCTCCCGACTCCATATACAGATTGCCCAGTAAGACTTGATATCTGATCTCGCTTGGATATTTCTCGATATATCGCTTTATTTCGTCGTAGGCTTCTTCTTTCTGATCCAACAAACCATATAGTCGGAACTTTTGGAGGGTGAGTTTGTCGTTCAACCCTACAATATTTTCCAATTTGTCTAATGCCTCGATGGCTTGTGGTATATCTCCACTGAGGCGATACGCCTCGGACAAATAAAGATATAGATCGTTGTCGCCGGGATATTCATTGATCAGTTTGGTGAAGAAATATATTGCATCCTCATGATGATCCATTTCGAGGGAAAGTGTAGCCAAAGAAAGAACATAATAGTAGTTTGTACTATCAATATCTACCGCTTTCCGGTGGAAAGTCAAGGATTTATCTTTATCCTCAAGACTATTGTGAAATATGCCTAACTCATACAACAAGTTTGCGTTTGTCGAGTCCATCCGGAGGCAATAGTTCAACAGGTCAAAAGCTTGGCTATACTCTCCTTTCGACTTGGCGATCATTGCATCGTAAAAGAAGTTGTCAAACTTTCTCTGCTTTTCTATATCTTCATTCCCACTCTGAGCCGATACCTGAGGAATAACAATCAGGGCCAGCAAAAACAAAATTATTTTGTTTATCAGTCTATACATATATGTGGTTGAGTAAAATTCTCTTTTTTTATATTATTTCTTTCCGGTATGCCCGAAACCTCCGGCTCCGCGTTGCGAGTCTTCAAGAATTTCTACTTCCTGCCATTGCACCTGCGCATGTTGTGCAACAACCATCTGGCACACTCGCTCTCCGTCTTTGATAACAAACTCATCATTGGACAGGTTTACCAAGATTACTTTTATTTCGCCACGATAATCTGCGTCAATAGTTCCCGGCGTGTTCAGGACAGTCAATCCGTGTTTGAAGGCAAGCCCGCTGCGCGGACGTATCTGAGCCTCATAGCCCTGAGGCAACTCGATGTACAAGCCGGTAGGGACAAGTGTCCGTTCAAGTGGTTTCAGTATTATATCTTCCGACAGATCGGCTCTCAAATCCACCCCTGCCGAAAATGGCGTGGCATACTCTGGCAGAGCATGTTTCGACTTATTTATGATTTTTACTTTCATTTTGTATTCCGATAATGTATTACTTGTTTGCGAAAATAGCTAAATCTTCGCAATCCACTTTGTGTTTTGATAAAAATTAAGATTTAAAATACTTTGAGAATGAAGACATAATAAGGTTTTATCCATTATTGCCAAAAAATATGCGTCGTACTGTTCGGTAGATAAAACAATTCTTGACAATAGCCGCTAAGGATTCTTCGTTCCGGTTTTTTCTTATCGTAAAGACCCAACGCTTTCACTTCGCAGGTATATGTAAAGTCGTCGTACCGGTTGGCTCCTTCGAGACTTCTGAATTTGTATAAGGTAAAACAATTATTCATATGGTATTTATCTCCCATTTTCTCAAACTGATAAATGCCTTTTTTGCGAACAATCTTCACTTGCTTTTCGCGGTACTTCTTGTATGGTTGCTCAGCCAACAGAGAGTCTACCGATTGCACCTCTATCTTCAATATTGCCATATCTTTTTTGTCGATGACAACTTCGCCCTCTGCCCATCCGCTTTTGCCCGGTATAGGTCTTATGTTGAGTATTATTTGTGTTGTGTCGACAGAGTATGAAAGGGTGGTGACATTGTTTTCGCTCTTGCCAAACGATAGGAGATGGGAGGCATGGTATTCTGCCCCGAAGAGATCGGACAATGCCAAGGGGGTCTGTTCGAGATGAAAAACATCTACTAACCGCAACGTGTAAGGTAGATTGCCGTCTTTCTTGCTTTTTTTGAGATCTTTCTTTTTCAGGGTCGACGTGTATTCAAGATATACTCTGTTGCGACGATCTCGATCATAATCCTCTACCTGAAGGAAGCTGAGGAGATAGCTTACCGGCTTGTCTACCAGTATGTGTTTACGTGTTCCGTCCATCGCTTTAGCCAGCAGCATTTCGGCTAGATAGGGGTTGATCACTACGGGTGCGAGGCTGATGGGTGAAGATTCAAGCTCGATGATGGGGTTGACAACCAGATCGGCATATTTGACCTCTGTGGTTATGTATCCGATGCTTTGCACAACGAGAACGCTGTCTCTATAACTTTTGATTTCAAAATTCCCCTTTTGGTCAGTGAAAAGGTATTCTTCACCTCCCTGCCCATATTTTATGACAACATCTTCTAATGGCTCTTTTGTGTCGCTATCTACTACGCATCCCTTTATCGGTTTAGACACTTGCGCGGCTACCGACAAAGACACCAAACTTAGGATACATGTTATCAGAAATTTATTCATCATCAATAAATTTAAAATACAGCCTCTTTCAGGTGCTCTATCTCTTCGTTTCGGGCTTTTACTTCCTGCACCGCAATCTCATTTGTCAATTGCTCTTGCTTACGCTCCATCGTTAGCATGTCGTTTTGCATGTTTTGTTTACCGTCATCAGAGGCTTTGGCGTAAAGGTCGCGTTGTTTAGCCAGTTCTGTCGATACCGAAAACAATTCGGATTTGAGTTGCCTTACCTGATAGTATATGTCTCGTGCCAACTTACTCTTAAAGTCCGACAGCATGTAATAGGTGTGCTTGTCGTTGATTACAAATTCGAAGTCCGTAGCTCTCAATTGTCCGTCCTCAGCGTGTACCTCCTCTTTAGCGAGTTTGATTTCCGCTTGATAATTACGTCCCTCTTTCCACGAATCGTGAATGGCTGTTATGCGGGCTCTGTTGATTTTATATTGGTCATCCTCTGTCTCTATCTGCTTCACCGAAGGATTGGGTATGAATGTATACACACACACTTTCCCTTGAGGTTGAAAACGGTCGGACACAAACCATCCTACGTTCTTTTCTTCGTCTACAACATACATATAATCGTTGTAAACAGAATTGAAGGGCATACCCAATCGTTCGGGTGCCAAATAAGTGTCGTTATTCATGTTGTATCTCGACACAAAGATGTCATAACCACCTATCGACTCTTCGTCTCGTGCAGCAAAATAGATGGTAATCCCGTCAGGCATTACAAAAGGATAATTAAGATCACCCTTCAATCCGAAACGATCTTTCGACAACATTTTCTCACTTCCATATCCATCTAAAAGTTTATCCATGCTGAAGAGATTGTAGCCTCCACCTTTTTCCGGTTGTGCAAAATAAAGCTTCACGCCCTTTTCGTTCATATAGACGACAGACTCTATATATTTATCAGCATTGAATACTTTATTGAAATCAGTTAATGTGCCCCCGCTCACACTCAGATTGTATGCTGACAAGAATTTTGTTTTGTCAACGACAAGGCTGTCTATTATCTGTATATCTTCGGTGTTGAGAGCCATACGCCTCAGTCGAGCCGTGGATTTGCGAGCATCGTCAAGTTTTTCTATAGCCTCGTCATCTCCTTTTCGCTTGAGCTTCTTCTCAAACTTGTCGAACATATCATCGGCTTCCGTAAAACGATATTGTTGTGTATACAGTTCGCCTAAATAGTAGAATCCGTCTCTCACATTCTTTTTCGATGCCAACAGTAAACACTTTTCAGCCTGCTCCAGATCCAATCCTGTTTTGAAAAGGCAAACCCCATACCACTGGTTGAGGGATGCGTCGTTAGGTTTCTTTGTGTATTCGGCTTCGAACACAGGCAATGCCTTTTCATATTCTCCGGCTAAATACAGACCCTTAGCCTCGTTCAGACTCAATGTTTGTGCCGACAGACCAACATTATAGGCAGCACACAAAATAATGCAGATTATATATTTACGTATCATCACTGTTGCTTTTTTCTTTCTTTCAGAGTAGTAACGAACAAATTTACAAGATATTTTTCAATTTCGGATGCATTATCGTATACGAAAACGAAGAAACCTTGCTGAGGCACAGATTTGTAATATACCTGTGTGATTCTCGCATTCTGTTGAGAAACATTTTATTTCTCGGAACGATCTATGTTAAATTAAACTAAAACCCCTATATTTGTCCTTGTGTGCGCAGACAAAATGCGAAAAGAAAAGATCTAAAATCAATTAAATTATGAAAGCAATCAGTATCACCCTGAAGCATTTCTACACCTTATTCGGTGCACTATACTTAAGTGTCTTATTATTCACCAGTTGTTCGGACAACGATGATAATAAAGAAGACGAAGACAACGGAGGAGGAACCTCAACCCCAACATTATCACTCAGCCCCAAAGTGACAGATATTGTGTTTTCTGCTACAGCAACAGAAGATTACACCTATGAGGTAACTACCAATCAGACAGAGTGGAATGTCGAAGTCGCTCCGGCAACCGCGACATGGTGTACGGTAAAGAAGAGCTCCGACGGGAAAAGCTTCTCGGTGAAGGCTACCCAAAATGAAGAAAACGTTGTTCCCGAAAAGGCGACTATTACCGTTACGGCGGGAAAAGCTAAGACTATTTCATTCTCTGCTACACAAGACAAAGCTTACTCTATATATATCGCCGGATATGAAGACGATGCCGTCTCTTCCGGCCATCTTTATACAACTTATTGGATTGACGGGCAAAAAACGACAGTAGGTCAAACTATTGGACACGAATCGACAATCAATAGAAATCATATTTTATCTGTTTCAGGAAAAGATGTATACACAATAGGAATCGAAAAAAAAGGAAATCTCGATATCGCATGCTATTGGAAGAATGGCGAAAAAAATATTCTTGGCACAGGAATCACTCTTTCTGAGGCAAGAGCTATATATGCACATAATACCGATGTATTCGTTGCCGGAACGGAATATAATAGTGATAATAAAAGTATTGCTTGTTATTGGAAAAATAATAAAAAAATCGCCTTAGGAGATGAGACAAATTCTACATGGAGTCTCGACATTACAGTTTCAGGTAATGATGTCTACATATTAGGAGTCGAAGAAGCCTCGTCAGATGAAATGGCTCCTCCATTTTATTGGAAAAACGGAGAGAAAATAGCAATCACTGGAGCGACAGCAGGGGATCAGGCGTACTCTATTCTTGTTGATAAAAATGATGTTTATATTATTGGAAAAAGTTCGGATGAGGAATATAGTACCAACGCTTGTTATTGGAAAAATGGAGAAAAAATTGTGTTATCTGACGGGGTAGATGATTGCGCCAAAGATATATTCATTGACGGCGATGATGTCTACATAAGCGGATACATTAATGCTGTTGCTTGCTATTGGAAGAATGGGGAAAAAGTTATGCTTGATGAAGAGTCTAAGATGTCCTTAGGCACATCAATTTGCGTATGGAATAATGATGTATATGTAGCCGGACATGACTCAAATAGCGAAGATGCTTCCAACGCTTGTTTTTGGAAGAATGGAAAGAAAACAACCCTCTCTAATCTATATTCTTTCGTCGGTTGCATAACTGTACAGTAACGAAATCTATACGTAAAAAAGAAAATCTGTATTTTTTCATGTTTATATTTGATAAGATGCAGAGATTCTTTAATTTTGGAACCATACTAACTTTAAACCGATCTATATTATGAACAAGACATTTAAACATTCAATTCGTCAGGCACTATCCTTGTTAGGAATAGTGTGTGCAAGTATCAGTTTCTCCGCATGTTCGGATGACAATGGAGATAATGGAGAAAACAACAATAATGGGAATAACAATAATGGCGGAGGAGGCGAGACTGCAACCC
>CALNCC010000158.1 GCA_937875275.1 uncultured Dysgonomonas sp.
GAGAAGCGTTGCGTGTTGTCAAACGTATGCCGAATTGGATACCGGGAAAACAAAACGGGCGAAATGTATCAGTCTATTACACAATACCAATACGTTTCAGATTGACATAAGGATGTACAGAAGATTAAAATGAGCAAATGAGAGAACTTCAAAATTCAGGTTCTCTCATTTTCATTATGATACCCCCAACAAGAGGACCAGAATAAAGTTGTGTTGAACATATAAAGGTAATTGTATGTTAAATAGATAAAATTGGACATGATACCATAAATTTTAAATAAATAAAAAAATAAACAAGATGAAAAGATTTTCAATATTATCATTACTTACACTTATTGCCATTGGGGGATATGCTCAAGACAACAACGAACTTGAAAACGGTATCTGAAAGGCGTTACCGGAATCAACGCTTCACAAACAACTTTAAGCAACTGGTCGGCTGGGGGAGAGAACTCCGTAGCGGGAAATGCATATTTGAATGCATCACTGAAACGTAAAAGCGGCAGATGGTTGTGGAGTAACGCATTGGCATTGGATTATGGATTAACAAACACTAAATCGCAGGGAACACAAAAAGTAACCGACAAGATTGATTTTTCTACTCAGTTAGGGTATTCCACCAATGATGTTTGGTATTACACTGCGATGGGGGATTTTAAATCTCAATTTTATAAAGGGTACAATTATCCCGACCGAACCAACTATATTTCAAAATTCATGGCTCCGGCATATACCAACGTATCATTAGGTCTCGAATATCGTCCCAAAAGTTTTTATACAATATATGTATCTCCCATTGCCGGCAAACTAACCTTTGTGCAAGATGATTATTTGTCAAACATGGGTGCATTCGGTGTAGATCCGGGCGATAAGTTTAAAGGTGAATTTGGTGCTTATGCCAAAGCTCGTGCCGAAAAGACTTTGATGGAAAACGTTAATGCCATCTCCACGATTGACTTCTTTACAGCCTATAACAGTTCGTTCGGAAATGTAGATATCAACTGGGATTTGATGATAAGTATGAAGATTAACAAGTTCTTGACTACTACATTAAATACTTCGCTGAAATATGATGACGACGTGAAAGCCATTAAAGACGGAGTAAAGAAAGGAGCGAAAGTACAATTCAAAGAAATGTTAGGGATAGGTGTTGCTTATAACTTCTGATATTGATAGTTATATTTGGGATTATAATATAGAAGAGAAAGAATATTTTACTACTTTTGCATCAATGAGTTTAAAATTACACCAATATGGGGTTTAGTGAAAGACTTCGATCTCTATTAGAAAAAGATAATGTTACGGCATATCGCATTTGGAAAGATACAGCCATAACCAAGGGTACTATTGCAAACTATTTAGAAGGTAAAACCAAACCTAATAAATCGAATGTGGGTATCCTTGCCTCTTATTTTCAAGTCTCGGAAGAGTGGTTGATGTCCGGAGAGGGTAGTATGAACAAAGTGGGAGTGATAGACGATCACTCACCACATTTGATAACCAAATCCGGAGTTAAGTATTACGAACTGCCAAATGGCAAATATCGCATGCGGGTGCCATTTGTCCCCATCAAGGCTTATGCCAAGTATGTGGATGACTGTCGGGATGCGGAATTTGTAGGCGGCGAACTCGAAGAATTTGATTTCATTGTCGATCAGATTGGGCATGGACGATATTTTGCGTTCGAGATAAAAGGCGACAGCATGGACGATGATTCGAAGAGAAGCCTGTCTAACGGGGATATCGTTTTGGCTCGTGAGTTAAACAAAAGCCATTGGAAGGATAAACTGCATGTGGATGATTTCCCAAACTGGATCATTGTTTTGGATACCACTATATTGTGTAAACAGATAACCAACCAGAATATGGAATCGTGTGAAATAACATGCCATTCACTCAATCCGTCTCCTGAATACTCCGACTTCAATCTGAAGTTGAATGATGTTCGTCAACTTTGTAATATTGTTCAACGGGTATCTTCTACTTTTTAAGTAAAGCATAAATATAGAAAAAGGGATTATGGGAAAAGATTATTCGGAAGGCGATTACAAGAAAAGATACGACGAAGGGTATGTCAGATCATATCCCTCGTTTCGGATATTCAAAGAAAAATGGCAGGAGTATGAAAATATAAGAAAAAAAGTAGATACCCGATACAGCAAAAAAGAGAAAGGAAAACGAGCTGAGCAGGCATCCTATGGCGCATCGGATATACAACCCAAAACAATAGATACATTATCGCCACCACCATATCAGGCTGAAAAAATATATTCTGCCGATTATAGTTATATAGAACGAAACTCTCTGAGACACCCAATCCTCTATGCCGGTAACGGTCTTTATAGGAATGTATATACCGAAGAATTGATAAATGAGGCAGAAGCTCGACGGATACTCGAATATGCCGGATATAGTCCTAAATTTCCAAGGCTGAATCTGCTAATATATATAGCAATGTGTGTTGTCTCTTATTTTTTGAGGGTGGTAGGGCCATTGCTGTTCGTTATATATGGTAGCGGAATGAAAATGAAAAATGTAATTACTTACCAAAAAACGACATCAGGCTACATATTAGAGTTTCAGATGCCGGCAACAGACGCACAAAAAGAAGTATTCAAAAAGCGAGGAAACATATATGTATATACCGGATTGATAATAGGAGTAGCCCAATTGATTTTCCTTTTTAAGATTTTCGGAAGTATATAGTTAGTTTTTTCATAAAAAAAATGAAATTGAGATTTGATAATAAAGAAAAAGTTCTAACTTTGCTCCTCTTTTTAATAAGAAAATGATGTCAAACAATCTATCACATGTCCTCGTCCTCAGTATTATTCTCGTCCTCGGTCAAGAATAAGAGAGAAAGGTATGTATAGGAATGATGAATTAAATAGAAAACTAAATACTAAGCCTTTCTCAATTTTGGGGAAGGCTTTTCTTTTTTTATAAAGGTTATGGGATTCGAATTAAGAAGTTCAACGAGTACGCAAGGCCGCCGCATGGCAGGAGCAAGAGCTTTGTGGAGAGCTAATGGAATGAAAGAAGAGCAAATCGGGAAACCGCTTATTGCCATAGTAAATTCATTTACACAGTTTGTACCGGGGCATGTGCATCTGCACGAAATCGGTCAGAAGGTAAAGGCCGCAATTGAGGCACAAGGATGTTTCGCTGCGGAATTTGACACTATCGCCATCGATGATGGTATAGCCATGGGGCACGATGGAATGCTGTATTCGCTTCCTTCGCGAGATCTGATAGCTGACAGCATCGAATATATGGTCAATGCCCACAAAGCCGATGCAATGGTATGTATCAGCAATTGTGATAAAATCACTCCGGGAATGTTGATGGCTGCAATGAGGCTTAATATCCCTGCTGTATTTGTATCCGGAGGACCAATGGAAGCCGGAGAACTGAAAGGCGAACATCTCGACCTGATAGATGCCATGATTAAAGCAGCAGACAATACTGTTTCTGACAGCGACGTCAGCGCAATAGAGCGTGCAGCTTGCCCGACATGTGGTTCATGTTCGGGTATGTTTACAGCCAACTCAATGAATTGCCTGAACGAAGCCATCGGATTGGCACTCTCAGGAAACGGAACAATTGTCGCCACGCATGAAAACAGAGCTAAACTGTTCGATAAAGCAGCGAAAATCATAGTCGAAAACGCATACAAATATTATCGCGATGGCGATGAGAGTGTATTGCCTCGCAGTATAGCCACCAAACAAGCATTCTTGAATGCCATGACTTTGGATATCGCTATGGGCGGATCAACAAATACAATCCTGCATTTGCTTGCCGTAGCACAAGAGGCCGAAGTCGACTTCAGCATGGATGATATAGACAAGCTTTCGCGCAAGACACCGTGCCTGTGTAAGGTTGCACCAAACACGAATAAATATCATATACAAGATGTTAATCGTGCCGGAGGTATTATCGGCATAATGAGCGAACTGTCGAAAACAGGATTGGTAGATACAGCCGTTAAACGAGTTGATGGACTCACCTTAGCCGAAGCGATTGAGAAATACGACATCACCGGAACTGAGACAGACAAAGATGCCGAACAATTATACAAATCTGCTCCGGCAAACAAGTTCAATCTGGTAATGGGTTCGCAGGATACATATTACTCCGATCTTGATACGGACAGAGAACATGGTTGTATCCGCAGTGTATCCCACGCATACACCAAAGATGGCGGATTGGCAATATTGAAGGGGAATATAGCGTTAGACGGATGTGTGGTTAAAACCGCCGGGGTAGACGAAAGCATTTTCAAGTTTTCGGGTCCGGCAAAAGTTTTTCACTCACAAGATGCTGCGTGTGAAGGCATATTGAAAGGCGATGTCGTTTCGGGCGATGTGGTTGTCATCACATACGAAGGACCAAAAGGCGGGCCGGGCATGCAAGAAATGCTTTACCCAACATCCTATATCAAATCGCGCCATTTGGGCAAAGAATGCGCATTGATTACAGACGGACGTTTCTCTGGTGGTACATCGGGGTTGTCTATCGGGCACGTTTCTCCCGAAGCAGCAGCAGGCGGAGCAATCGGCTTGGTTCGCGATGGAGACACAATAGAGATTGATATTCCAAACAGATCGATAAGCGTCAAGCTTTCCGATGAAGAATTGAATAACCGTCGTCAGGAAGAGCTGTCGAAAGGTAAAATGGCATTTAAGCCAAACAGAGATCGAGTGGTGTCTAAGGCATTGAAGGCATACGCCAACATGGTTAGTTCAGCCGATCTTGGAGCAATAAGAATAGTAGAATAATATAAGTAAAGTCTATGAATAAGGAAATAAAAGGAAGTGAAGCTTTATTCCTATCACTTCTGAGCGAAGGGGTTGATACCGTATTCGGTTATCCGGGAGGTCAGATTATGCCGGTATTCGACTGTTTATACGATTATAAAGATCAAATCAACCACTACCTTGTCAGACATGAGCAAGGAGCAACACATGCAGCTCAAGGATATGCACGTACTTCGGGCAAAGTAGGTGTAGCATTGGTTACATCGGGTCCCGGAGCAACAAACACAATAACGGGCATTGCCGATGCACTCATGGATAGTACACCTATCGTGGTCATCGCTGGGCAAGTGCCATCGACACTGCTCGGAAGCGATGCTTTTCAGGAGGCCGACGTAGTAGGTATCACGCAACCAATCAGCAAGTGGGCTTATCAGATACGTCGTGCCGAAGATATACCTTGGGCGGTATCGCGAGCGTTCTATATAGCCTCTACGGGCAGACCCGGACCGGTAGTCTTAGACCTGACAAAAGATGCACAGGTCGGTTTCTTGAAGAAATTTGAATACAAAAAGACGAGCTTCATCAGAAGCTATCAGCCTGTTCCCGATTTGAATGAACAACAAATAGTGAATGCTGCTAAGCTGATAAATGAAGCGAAAAAACCGTTTGTATTAGTAGGGCAGGGGGTTATATTAGGAAGTGCCGAACAAGAGTTGAAAAACTTTCTTGAAAAAGCCAACCTTCCTGCTGCATCAACAGTTCTTGGGCTATCTGCATTACCATCCGATTATCCACTACATAAAGGTATGTTGGGTATGCACGGCAACATCGGGCCGAATCTGAAAACAAACGAATGCGATGTGTTAATCGCTGTCGGCATGCGTTTCGACGACCGTGTTACGGGCGATCTGAATACTTATGCCAAACAAGCAAAGATTATACATTTCGATATCGATGCGGCAGAGTTCA
>CALNCC010000159.1 GCA_937875275.1 uncultured Dysgonomonas sp.
CAACCCGTGGGTGGTAGACGAATTGCAAAAAGACGATGTGATAAACAAAGCTTCACTCGTATTCACTACGCCGCACAACGAAGGCAGCCTTTCGCACGTACTGTCTGTATTTTCGTTTTACAATATAAATTTGACGAAGATTCAGTCGTTGCCGATCATCGGTCGAGAGTGGGAATACCAATTCTATGTGGATGTCAAATTCTCTGATCACACACGATACAGGCAGTCATTGACGGCAATACGCCCATTGACCAGCGACCTGAAAATCTTAGGGGAATATCCCGAAGGAAGACAGAGTGAAAATTAACAAGTAAGAAGCATAGAATATGAAAACTATAATACCGGCAAACCGCCTCAATACAGTAAATGAATACTATTTCTCTATCAAGCTGAAAGAAATAGCAGACATGAGAGCGCAAGGCAAGAACATAATAAGCCTTGGCATAGGAAGCCCCGATCTACCCCCTTCGAATGAGACCATTGTAGCTCTCTCTACTTCGGCTCAACAGAAAGATGCGCATGGCTATCAGCCACATGTGGGCATCCATCAATTGCGTAAAGCTCTTGCCGATTGGTATAAAGATATATATAACGTAACTCTTGATCCGACAAGTGAGGTGCAACCGCTGATGGGGTCGAAAGAGGGAATTATGTATATCTCTATGGCGTTCCTCAATCCGGGAGACAAAGTGTTGATTCCTAACCCGGGTTGCCCGACATACACATCGGTAAGTCGCCTGATAGGTGCTGAAATCGTAAACTACGACTTGGATGAAGCGAATGATTGGCAACCCGATTTCGAAGCTCTCGAAAAAATGGATTTGTCAGATGTGAAATTGATGTGGGTAAATTATCCTAACATGCCAACCGGAGCGAACGGCTCATTGCCTTTGTTCGAAAAAATAGTGGCTTTCGGAAAAAAACATGGTATTGTGATTGTGCATGACAATCCGTACAGTCTGATATTGAACGAGAAACCATTGAGCATTTTTCAGGTGGAGGGAGCAAAAGATATTTGCATCGAACTGAACTCGTTGAGCAAATCGCATAATATGCCGGGATGGCGGATGGGGATGGTTTCGTCTAACAAACAATTTATCCAATGGATATTGAAAGTGTTGACAAACGTTGAGAGCGGCGTTTTTAAAGCGATGCAAGACGCAACGATTGCGGCATTGAGCAACTCGAAAGAGTGGCACAAGGAACATAATATTTCTATATATGCCGGTCGTCGCCGATATGCCGAAGCTATAATGGACCAATTGGGTTGTGCGTATGATAAGAATCAGGTGGGTATGTTTCTCTGGGGACGTATTCCCGACTCGTGTGAAAGCAGCGAAGCCCTTGCCGACAAGATATTGTACGATGCCAACGTCTTCTTGACTCCCGGTTTTATTTTTGGCAGTCGAGGCGAGCGATATGTGCGCATCTCGTTGTGTTGCAATGAAGATATGTTGAAAGAAGCATTAGAAAGAATAAAAAAGATAGGTTAAGCTATGGAGACTTACGATACATTACTCGAGAAATATGCCGGTGTTGCTTTCGAAAAACAATATAGTTTGGTTGACCTCATTGGCGATAGCGATTGGGGTGTAGATATGGAGACCGGACTCATCTCTTTTGGAGACCGACTGAGTGCTCCTATGCAAATACTGGGCACGTACTCTTATGATTCGGCAACATGGCTATGGGCATGGGCAAACGAAGCGTCGAACATACCTCGGGAGTTGCAGAAAGAGGCGAATTTTCTTCGCGAATTTGGAGAAGATAACAAAGTTGAATTTTTGACAATGGATGAGTATAAGATGGAGCCGACGGATGTTCATTCTTTGGGTCTTATCGCTTCGGGAATGTTTGGATCGAGTGCTTATTATGCCGGAGATTACGGAGATGGTATTCTTCTCGTTACGATAAAAGATGAACGAATAGATGATGTAGCCTATAATGAACAAGCACGCATCTTGAGTGTTTTTCCTGAGATAGCAAGGATATTTGCAGTCAATCATAAACGCGCATTGAGCAGTTATCTCGAAGCAAAAGAATATGCTGTAACAATGAATAACAATAAGCTATCGGCATGTAAAGCGACAAATTCGATAAGTGCCGAGTTTGACGATATGGGTAGATTGTTGAACATAAGTGGAGAAATTAAATAATAATCATATAATAAATTAAATAAAATCATGGAATTAGAATCAATCTTATTACCGGGAGTGAACCCGGAACGTCCTTTCTTAATAGCAGGGCCATGTAGTGCAGAGACAGAAGAGCAGGTAATGACAACAGCTCGTTCTTTGGCTGCTGATGGTGTGAAAATAATGCGCGCCGGAATATGGAAGCCTCGTACAAAACCGGGTGGTTTTGAGGGTGTTGGTAGCGAAGGTCTTCAATGGCTCAAGAAAGTGAAGAAAGAAACAGGTATGTATGTATCAACAGAAGTTGCTACACAAAAACATGTTTACGAAGCATTGAAATATGGTGTCGATTTACTTTGGATAGGTGCTCGTACAACAGCAAATCCGTTTGCTGTGCAAGAGATCGCCGAGGCGTTGGAAGGTGTTGATATCCCCGTGTTGGTGAAAAATCCGGTTAATCCCGACCTTGAGTTGTGGATCGGAGCATTGGAACGTCTTAGTAAAGTAGGTTTGAAAAGATTAGGAGCAATACATCGTGGATTTAGTTCGTACGACAAAAAAATCTATCGCAATCTACCACAGTGGCATATTCCTATCGAACTGAAACGTCGTTACCCTAACTTGCCTATCATTTGCGACCCAAGTCATATCGGAGGACGCAGAGATTTGATTCAACCATTGTCTCAGCAAGCTATGGACTTAGGTTTCGAGGGATTGATTATCGAAACGCATTGCGATCCGGATTGTGCGTGGAGTGATGCAAGCCAGCAAGTAACTCCATCGAGATTGAAAGAGATACTTAGTGCATTGGTTATCCGTGATGCAAAACAAACCACAGAAGACCTGTCAGAGCTACGTTCTCAGATAGATGAGATTGACGATCAGTTGCTCGAAATTTTTGCTAAGAGAATGCGCATTTCTCAGGAGATAGGTACATTCAAGAAAGAGCATGACATGACAATCGTACAAACTGACCGTTACGATGAAATATTGGCAAAACGTATTTCTCAGGCAGAAGGTATGGGTATGAACCCCGAATTTATGCGTGTTGTTCTTGAGGCTATTCATGACGAATCGGTAAGAAAACAGATCGACATCTTAAGCAAATAAAGAGGTGGAACGTAAATATATTTTCAAGAGGACGATGTTTGTCGCAGTGCAATCGGTATTGCTTATACTTTATATTGCCTTGGCAGCATTCGTCCTTCAGTATGAAATAGCTGTTCGGACAGTTGTGTTGTTGTCTATCGTTTTTGGTATTACTATTACCTTGCTCGGGCGAGGAATAAAGGGGATGCCGTTCATAGTCAAAGACAATGGCTTTGAGATGTTCAGTCAATTTGTCGGAATAAGGAAGATAGATAGTATAGATATTGGCGAGAATGAAATTGTTATTGTAGTCAAGAAAGGTACATTCTTGTTAGGCAATAAGTTGAAGATGCGTAAACAAAAAATGAAGAATCCTCAAATGTGGGAATTGCTTGTTGAGGATATGAAAAGTTTGCAGGAAAAGGTAATATTATAATCCGTCCTTTTTTCGTGAGTACGACATAAAATTAAGAAGAAATAGTAAGACAAATGAAAATATTAATATTAGGAGCCGGAAAAATGGGGTCGTTCTTTGCCGATGTGCTTAGTTTCGATCATGAGTTGGCGGTTTTCGATACCGATCCGCAAAAGCTTCGCTTCACTTATAATACGGTCAGGATGAGTAATCCGGAAGAGATCCGTGATTTTGATCCCGATTTGGTTATTAATGCCGTAACGGTAAAATATACTATTGAGGCGTTCAAGACTGTAATACCTTATCTTCGCAAAGATTGTATTATTTCGGATATTGCATCCGTGAAGACCGGCTTGGAGGCTTTCTATCAAAGCGTAGATCAGCCGTTTGCCTCGTCTCATCCGATGTTTGGACCCACCTTTGCCGATTTGCGTAATCTGAGTACGCAGAGTGCGATAGTTATATCCGAATCCAGTCCGAAAGGGAAGCAATTTTTTCTCGACTTGTACAACAGCCTGCATTTGCGAGTGTTTGAATACTCGTTCGAGGAGCATGACGAAACAATAGCATACTCGTTGTCCATCCCGTTTGCCTCTACTCTGGTGTTTACATCCGTAATGAAGCATCAGGAAGCTCCGGGTACGACATTCAAAAAACATATGGATATTGCTAAAGGACTGTTGTCGGAAGACGATTATTTGCTTACAGAGATTCTGTTCAATCCCTATACACCTAAGCAAATAGAAGGCATAAGAAAGGAATTGAAGAATCTGTTAGATATCGTAGAACGGAAAGATAGTGCTGATATGCTGCGTTTCCTTACCAAGGCACGAGAAAATATAGCAGAGAAAAATTAGATTTAGAATATGCTGCCATCTTTATAACCCGGCGATCGTGGATTTTGAGCACCGAAAGCTTTTGTAGACATGCTCTCGATTTCGACTTTCCAGACCAAGACATTTCTGACGGCAGGATCAGAGTACGTAAAAGCCTTTTCGGTATATTGTTTCATAATAATATCGAGGGCTTTTACTTTTTCCTCGAAGTTTTCTTCGAATACGACCTTTCCTCTGCACATCATGCTGAACCCCTTCATCCGATAACTGCAAGCCACGTTTTCGTGTTGGTAGGCGAGGGTAGGGGCGGATGTGAAGAGAATGCATACATCCGGCTTAGCCATTAATGCTCGCACATGGCTGCCTTCTGGTGCCGAATGGAGATAGATAGTATCGTCCTGATATCCGAAGTTCATCGGCAGAACATATGGCAGGTTATTTTCGTCTATCATAGATACGTAGCAAACTTTGCTGCTTGCTACGATATCTTCTATTATATGTCTTTCTTCTATGCTGATTGTTATCATGAGTGTATTTTTTATCCGCACAAAGATTAAGCGGTTTGTTTCAAATATTTAGAGACTAAATTTATTACATAGTATTTTCAGCCTGTTTCGCCATAAATTCGGCTCTTCTTCTAAAATCATAGTTCCTCTTTTGCTCAAATAGCCCGCTATCATCGCAAAATTCAAACAGGCTTTTAGTGAAATTCCGGAGAATTAACTAACGTTTTCAAAATCGAATCAATTGTACAAGTTTGTTCTTGTCTCTTATTTCAATTCGTTTTTTCTCAACCTCTATCAACCCATCCTGCTGCATATTGGTCAGTTCCCGCTCCAACGATTGGCGGGATACGCCGAAATATTCAGCTAAAGCGGTTTTTGTTCTATCTAATTCTATCACCGCACTATTCATGTTCGTAGCCAGATCGAGCATATACATTGCCAGCTTCTGCCTGATGGTTCGGAACGACATGAAGTGTAATTTCCGGCTCAATCTGCTTGCGAAAATTGCCGATATATCGAGATAGTTTCTTAAAATAGATTCATTCATTCCCAACATCTTCAGTACCGATTGTTTGGGAATAATAAGTGTTTCGATATTCTCCAAAGCTGTGATCTGAACAGGAAAAGTATTTTCGTTACCAAAAAGAAATAATATAGCCAGCGGATTGGGGGCATGAATATCCTCCACCTTCACCACCCTTCCCGAAGGGTCGCTCATTTCGCCTTTCACACTCCCCGATAGCAAGAATATCAGGCGATTGCAGGCCTCACCCTCGAATGCCAATATATTGCCTTTCTTGAAGTGGGTTTCCACAATTCTCAATTCTGAAAAAATGTACGCCAGCTCTTCTGCTCCGACAGAACGGAATAAGGGTGTTTTAACTAAAGCTTCTATATCCATCTTGTTGCTTCTGAAAAAACAAATATACAAATTTATTTTACACTGTAACAAATGTGACATTTTTTTGATAGATAGGGGCATACATTTGCATCAAGTGAAAATTGGAAAAGAAAAAATATAAACCTCAAAAAAAATAATTATCATGAACATGTTTTGTTATCAATGTCAGGAAACAGCTAAAGGAACAGGGTGTGCTGTGGTGGGTGTATGCGGAAAAACTCCGGAAGTGTCGAATATGCAAGACCTGCTCTTGTTTGTTGCAAGGGGTGTCGCCGTATATAACGATGAATTGAGAAAACAGAACAAAGCGTCGGATGTAGCGGATAAATACATCGTCGATGCTATGTTTATCAGTATAACCAACGCCAACTTTGACTACGAGGCTATCAAAAGAAAAGTAAAAGAAGGATTGGTTCTGAAATCCGATTTAGCCTCTAAATTAGGGGAAACAACAATGATGTTTCCCGACGAATGTACGTGGAATGGTGCTGAATCGGAATATGCAACAAAAGCTCTTGAAGTGGGTGTGTTAAGAACCAAAGACGAAGATATTCGTTCATTAAAAGAATTGGTACACTATGGATTGAAAGGAATGGCGGCTTACGCTGAGCATGCCTACAACCTCGACAAAACAGATGGTGAGATATTCTCCTTTATGCAACGAGCGCTTGTTGAAATTACACGGGAAGACGTTTCTGTTGATGAGTTGGTTGGCTTAGCTCTCGAAACGGGAAAATACGGTGTTCAGGCAATGGCGTTGCTTGATGCGGCAAATACCGGACGATTTGGAAACCCCGAAATCACACAGGTCAACATCGGTGTGGGCAAGAATCCGGGCATCCTGATCAGCGGACACGATTTGCGAGACATTGAAGAACTGTTGCAACAAACCGAAGGAACAGGTATAGACGTATATACACATAGCGAAATGCTTCCGGCACACTACTATCCGCACCTGAAAAAGCACAAACATTTAGTTGGTAACTTTGGTGGAGCGTGGTGGCAACAAAAAGAAGATTTCGAGGCCTTCAACGGACCTGTCCTATTCACTACAAACTGCATCGTTCCCCCGTCTAAAAACGCCAGCTATCGCAATCGCATCTTCACGACAGGTGCAGCCGGATTGGATGGAGCAAAACATATAGCCGAACGTCGGAACGGACAACAAAAAGATTTCTCAGAAATTATAGAAATGGCAAAACAATGTCAGGCTCCGCGTGAGATTGAAAGCGGAAGCATTGTCGGCGGATTTGCTCATGCACAGGTGTTGGCATTGGCTGATAAGGTGGTAGATGCTGTTAAATCGGGAGCGATTAAAAAATTCTTTGTCATGGCTGGTTGCGATGGGCGCATGAAGAGCCGAAGCTACTACACCGACTTTGCCGAAGCTCTACCCAATGATACCGTGATACTTACGGCAGGATGTGCCAAGTATCGTTACAATAAATTGCCATTGGGTGATATAGGAGGCATTCCTCGCGTGTTGGACGCAGGGCAGTGTAACGACAGCTACTCGTTAGCGGTAATTGCTCTGAAACTGAAAGAAGTCTTCGGCTTGGACGACATCAATCAGTTGCCTATTGCCTTCAATATAGCTTGGTATGAACAAAAAGCCGTGATCGTGTTATTGGCTCTGTTACACTTGGGTGTTAAGAACATCCATTTAGGACCAACACTACCCGGATTCCTTTCGCCGAATGTTGCGAAAGTTTTAGTCGAAAACTTTGGTATAGGCGGAATTTCGACTGTGGAAAAAGATATTGAAATGTTTTTAGCGAGTTAAAGAAACTCGACATATTATCTAATTTATATTAATGGTTATGAATAATATATTCGAAAAAGGAGCTGTATTAGATCTTCTGCAGCTGGTAGATTATTCCGAAGGAGGAATCATCAGCAAGCAGATTCTGAAAAACAGCAGTGGAAACATTACGTTGTTTTCGTTCGACAAAGAACAGGGTTTAAGTGAGCACACAGCCCCGTTCGATGCTGTGGTACAGGTGTTAGACGGTGAAGTGGAAATACGAATAGGCGGGACTCCGCACACACTGAAGAAAGGCGATACGATAATCATGCCTGCAAACGTCTCTCATGCACTATTTGCTGTAGAAAAATTCAAGATGTTATTAACAATGATAAGAGGTTGAGCTATGAGCGAACTGATAAATAATTCGGCACAAAGGAAGGAGATGCTAAAGCACCTTATCCTACAATTACATAAAGGGGAAGCTCCTGATGTGATTAAAGCACGATTGATAAATCTACTCCACAAAGTACCTTACAATGAAGTTGTGCAGGTGGAGCAAGAACTGAT
This sequence comes from uncultured Dysgonomonas sp., assembly GCA_937875275.1. Lineage (GTDB taxonomy): Bacteria > Bacteroidota > Bacteroidia > Bacteroidales > Dysgonomonadaceae > Dysgonomonas. The sequence continues at coordinate 8,197 of CALNCC010000159.1, forward strand.
TGCTGAGGGATTACCTGAAGAAGAAATTTTGAGACTCTGCGATATTCACACCGCCGTGTTGGATGGCAGTATTGATTTGTCGGCTCAGAAGAATATTCCTGCCGGGCATCCTGTGGATACATACAGGAAAGAAAATTTAGAACTGACTAAATCTATCGCTCAAATCAGAGAAATGTTTTCACAACTGGCGAACGTAAACATCGATGATTTAAAGAAATACATCATTGGGCTGAAAGCCTTGCTGAACCAAATTTCGGATGTTGATAAGCATTATAGAAGGAAAGAATATCTCTTATTCCCCTTCCTTGAAAAGCATGGAATAACAGGACCTCCGAAAGTGATGTGGGGCAAGCACGACGAAACACGTCAATTGCTGAAAGCGGCTCACGAAGCCGTCGTTGTGAATGGCGATATCACTGTCGACGAACTACGGACGGTTATTGCCTACGTCATCGAACCGGCTTTGTCGGCTATTGAAGGTATGATTATGAAGGAAGAAGAGATACTGCTGCCTATGGCAATGGACACCCTGACACAAGAAGAGTGGTATCAGGCTTATCAGCAAAGTCCCGAAATAGGATTCTGCATCTATGATCCGCAAGAGAGCTGGAAGCCTGAGGGTGCAACAGTCAGCGAGGTTGAATATTCAAACGGAAGTAATAGGATCGTCCTGCCGACCGGAAGTTTCAGCATTGAAGAATTGGTTGCTTTTTTCAGTTTCTTGCCAATGGATATTACTTTTGTTGACAAAGACGACAAAGTGAAATTCTTCTCGTTGGGCGAACATCGCATCTTCGACCGTAACAGGGCAATAATCGGGCGTGATGTTCAACTGTGCCATCCTCCGGGAAGCGTACATGTAGTGGAGCAGATTTTGTCGGATTTCAAGAGCGGAAAAGAATCTAAGGCTGCCTTTTGGATCAACTTCAAAGGGATGTTTGTCTACATCGAATACATTGCCCTACGAAACGATAAGGGAGACTATGTTGGTGTTATAGAATGTACTCAGGATTTGACAAAATACCGACAATTGGAAGGCGAACAACGTTTATTGTCATATTCAAAATAATGAAGGACAAAAAAGTGGATATTAATCCGCAAACAAAAATTGGAGAGATGCTCGATATTTATCCTCAACTGGAGGAAACATTATTAAGTATCTCCCCATCGTTTGCTAAATTGAAGAACCCGATTCTGAGAAAGACGGTAGCTCGTGTGGCAACCTTGGGGCAGGTAGCTCAAATGGGCGGAATTTCTATCGGAGGGTTGATTTCTGTTTTGCGAAAGGCGGCAGGTATGAGTGATGATGCTCCGTTGGAGAATGAACTGAGTGAAACCATTAATGTAACTCGTCCCGATTGGGTAGATGATGACAACCTTTCTACGACTTTTGACGCCTCGTCAGTGATTGAAAGCGGAGGCAACCCGATGGCAAGTATCATTGAGAGAGCCGAAAAGCTGGAAGATAGCGAAGTGATGTTGCTGGTTAGTCCTTTCACACCTACTCCTATGATCGAACTGCTGACATCCAAAGGTTTTGCCGTTTGGTATGAAGAGAAACAGGCGAAGATATATACTTACATAAAAAAGACAGGTTGACGTGATCGATATAACGTTCAGACGTTGCCCTCGTTACGCAAAAGAGGTATCTCGTATTGAGACACCTCCTTGTTTCTTTCATATTGAGATTGTAAATATGCCTTAGAACTCCGCACTGTTTGGTGTGCGTGGAAAAGGTATTACATCGCGTATATTAGCCATTCCGGTGATGAATAGGATCAATCGTTCGAATCCGAGGCCGAAGCCCGAATGCGGAGCTGTACCAAACTTGCGGATATCTAAATACCACCATATAGGATCGGTGTTCATGTTCAGCTCTTTTGTGCGATTCAACAACTTATCGTAGTCTGTCTCACGTTCCGAACCGCCAATGATTTCGCCAATCTTAGGGAAAAGAACATCCATTGCCCTTACAGTCTTACCATCTTCATTCTGTTTCATATAGAATGATTTGATCTCTTTCGGATAGTCTGTCAGAATAACAGGACATTTAAAATGATTCTCAACCAAATAGCGTTCATGTTCGGACTGAAGGTCGGCACCCCAGAATACAGGGAACTCAAATTTATGACCACTCTCTTCCAGTATCTTCACGCCTTCGGTATATGTAAGGCGAACGAAGTCGTTTTTAACAACGAATTTCAAACGTTCGATCAGTTCTTTGTCGAACATCTCGTTTAAGAATGCAATATCATCTTGGCAGTTATCCAATGCATATTGGATTAGATATTTCATAAATTCCTCTGCCAAATCCATATTATCTATGATGTCGTTGAAGGCTACTTCCGGCTCTATCATCCAAAACTCGGCAAGGTGTCGAGGTGTATTTGAATTTTCGGCACGGAATGTAGGTCCGAATGTGTAGATACCACCTAACGCCATCGCTCCAAGTTCTCCTTCAAGCTGCCCGGATACGGTCAGGTTTGTTTGACCACCAAAGAAATCTTCGGTATAGTCGATTGCTCCCGTTTCGGTGCGAGGTAGATTGTTTTGATCTAAGGTTGTAACCTGAAACATCGATCCAGCCCCTTCTGCATCAGATGCAGTAATGATAGGCGTATGGAAATAATAAAACCCTTTGTCGTTGAAGAATTTGTGTATAGCATATGCCATATTATGACGAATGCGGAATATAGCACCAAAGGTATTGGTGCGAGGTCGCAAATAAGCTATCTCACGTAAAAATTCTAAAGAATGACCTTTCTTCTGGAGGGGGTATGTTTCGGGATCAGCAGTACCATATATTTCTATTGTGTCGGCTTGTATTTCACAGGTCTGACCTTTTCCTTGCGATTCTACCAAGGTTCCTACTACATGGATACATGCTCCTGTTGTTATCGGCTTGAAAAATTCTGCTCCGAATTTTTCTGTGTCAGCTACTATCTGGATATTTTTAACTGTTGATCCGTCATTCAGGTGAACGAAATTGACATATTTATTCCCTCTGATAGTTCTAACCCATCCTTTAACGTCAACGCTTCGGTTAAACTCCTTGCTGGCAAGGAGATCAGCAATTCTACTTCTTCTAATTGCACTCATTTGTTCTTCTAATTTCCAGATTAAATATATTTTTATTCAAAAGCTCCCATACGAAGCATGTTTACTTCTTTTTCTGACAGGTATCTCCATTTGCCTCTCAATACATTTTTCTTTGTCAGTCCGGCAAAGTATACGCGGTCAAGTTTTACTACATGATAGCCCAATTTTTCGAATATACGGCGTACAATTCTGTTACGTCCCGAATGGATTTCGATTCCTATCACATTCAATACTTCTTCGGATTGGTATGCGATAGAATCTGCATGAATTTCTCCGTCTTCGAGTTCGACACCGTCAGCTATGGTTTGCATATCTTCTATTGTAACATCCTTGTCGAGTGTTACCTGATATATTTTCTTCTTCATAAATTTCGGGTGAGTAAGCTTCGACGCTAAATCTCCGTCATTTGTAAGAAGCAATACACCTGTCGTATTTCTGTCGAGTCGTCCTACAGGGTAGATGCGTTCCGGACAAGCATTCTTTACGAGATCCATAACAGTAAGTCTGTTTTCTGGATCATCAGATGTTGTAACACAATTCTTCGGTTTGTTGAGTAGTACGTACACCTTGCTTTCAAGTCTTACCGGCTGATCGCGGAATGTAACTAAATCGCCACGTTTAACTTTAACTCCAAGTTCGGTTACAACCTCATCGTTAACCTTTACAATACCCGAAGTTATATAGCCATCAGCCTCGCGACGAGAACAAACTCCGGCATTCGCCAAATATTTATTCAGTCTTATAGGTGTATTAGGGTCGATGTTTTCTTTATATTTTACAGGTTTTACGAGACGCTTAATGCCGCCTCCGATACCTCCACCTCCGGCAGGTCTTCTGTTTTGTTGACCATAATTACTGCTTCCCCCTCGGTTGTTGTTATATCCTCCCTGGTTTCCGCCGCGTCTTTCATATCCGTCTCTGTTCGAGTTAAAGCTGTTATAGCTTCTTTCACCACTTCTTTCGCCGCGATCATAGCCTCCGCCACGGTTGTAGCTTCTTTCTCCACGATCGAAGTTTCTGTCGTTTCCTCTATCATTACGATCATAGCTTCTTTCACCGCGATCGTAACTTCCTCCACGATCAAAGCTTCTGTCGTTACGGTTATATTCTCCTCTATCGCTACGGTCGTTTCTGTCGCCGTAGTTTGATTGACGATAGCCGCCTCTGTTGTAGTCTCCACCATCGCGGTTGCTGCTATCAGAGTATCGGTTGCTTGGTTGCTTATAGTCGCTGTTAGAGTCTCTATAAGGGTTTTTGTCGTTGTCCGGGTTGTCTCCGCCTATGCTGTATGATTGTTTCTTGATATCACCAACACGCATGCGCTTTCTTTTTGGTGCAGTACCATCATCTTCGGGTCCTCTTTGGGTACTGTCGTCGAAATTGTTGACTGTCATAATAATTGTCCTTTCGTTAAAAATGTAAATAGATCTGTCTTGATTGGCCTCACGGTCAGTTGTCTAATAGGGTTTGCCTTTTATTTTATATTCCAGTATAAGTTGTCGGAGTTATTTTTCTTAGCTCTTCCTTTATTGCTTCGGACACGTTCAGGTTGTTAATAAAGTTTTTTATAGATTTTTCTGTTATTGCTTCATTGGTTCGCGTAAGAGCTTTTAGGGCTTCATAGGGTTTCGGATAACCCTCGCGACGGAGGATGGTTTGGATACCTTCGGCTACAACAGCCCAGTTGTTTTCCAAATCGCGGTCTATGGCATCTTTGTTCAGTAATAGTTTTTCCAATCCCTTGAGCATGCTCTGAATGGCTATAACTATATGACCGAATGGTGTTCCTACGTTGCGAAGTACGGTCGAGTCAGTCAAGTCTCTCTGCAATCGGGATATAGGTAGCTTAGATGCTAAATGCTCTAATATGGCATTCGCGATGCCTAGATTACCTTCCGCATTTTCGAAGTCGATAGGGTTTACCTTGTGCGGCATAGCCGATGAACCTATTTCTCCTTCTTTGATTTTTTGCTTGAAGTATTCCATCGAAATGTATTGCCATACATCCTTGTTGAGGTCAAGCATTATTGTATTGATACGTTTCAATCCGTCGAATAGCGCAGCCAGATTGTCGTAGTTTGATATTTGAGTTGTATATTCCTCACGCACCAAGCCCAATTGTTCTGCAACGAATTTGTTTCCGAATGCTTTCCAGTCAAAGTCGGGGTACGCTACCTTGTGTGCATTGTAGTTTCCTGTTGCACCACCAAATTTGGCTGATTGAGGTATAGATTTCAGCAACATTAATTGTCCTTGCAGACGAGTAACGAATACCATTATTTCTTTACCGAGACGAGTCGGAGAAGCCGGCTGACCATGAGTCTTAGCCAACATTGATACTGATTCCCAGCTCTCGGCTCTTTGAGATAAGATGGCAACCAGTTCGTCGATCATCGGATAGTAGACTTCATCCAAAGCATCTTTTATCGATAGCGGAATGGAAGTGTTATTTATGTCCTGAGATGTTAGTCCGAAATGGATAAACTCTTTGTAATCTTGAAGTTTAAGCGCGTCAAATTTTTCCTTCAAAAAATATTCAACGGCTTTGACATCGTGATTTGTTGTTTTCTCTATATTCTTTATATATAAAGCATCTTCTTCAGAAAACTCATTGACGATGTCGCGCAATGCAGTATATATATTCTTGTCAATGTTTTTGAGTTGAGGTAGCGGCAGCTCGCAAAGAGCAATAAAGTATTCAACCTCGACTAATACTCTGTATTTTATAAGTGCAAATTCGGAAAAATAATCAGACAATTTCTCCGTCTTATTTCTGTAACGTCCATCAATAGGTGAAATGGATGTTAAAGGAGATAATTTCATAACCTTAAAGTAAATATGTTATTTTTTTTCTTTGAGTTTTGTTGTTCAGATATCCCTATCTAAAATCAATCAAGGGAGACAAAGGTACTATATTATTATGATATAGAGAAAGATTGGGCAATCTTTTTTAACTGTATATTAAGCGTGTTTCCACAAATTTACAGTATCGACTATTTTTGCTATATCAGATTGGGGTAGAGTCGGATATATAGGTAGGCTCAATATCTCGTTCTGAACGTGTTCTGCTACCGGCAGACTGATGTTTCTATACTCTCTATATGCTGCTTGTCGATGTATGGAAATCGGGTAATGAATCTGTGTCGATATTCCGTTTTTTGACAGGTGGTTTTGTAGCGATTCTCGATCTTTTGTGCGGATCACGAACTGATGAAAAACATGTGTATCGTAATTTTCTACGAGAGGTGTTATTATTTCTTTGTTATCAATACCCGATATGTATTGTTGAGCGATGCTTCTGCGCAAACGATTGTCTTCGTCTAAGTATTGTAGTCTGACAGACAACAATGCGGCCTGCATTTCGTCTAAGCGTGAATTAAATCCTTTATCGGTGTGTCTGTATTTTTCTTCTTGTCCATAATTGGAGAGTTTTGCAATCATCCGATACAACTGCTCATCGTTTGTCGTTACGGCTCCGGCGTCTCCCAATGCGCCAAGATTCTTTACCGGGTAGAAGCTGAATGCCGCTGCATCTGCTAAGCTGCCCGCTTTCTTGCCATCCAATTTAGCCCCGTGTGCTTGTGCTGCATCTTCGATAAGTAGCAGTCCGTGCTCTTCGCAGATGTTACGCAAATCAGTCATCGGAGCTATTTGTCCATATAGGTGTACAGCAATGATGGCTTTCGTCTTGTTAGATATCAGTCGCTCTACACTTTGCGGATCGACATTGAATGTTGAGGCGTCTATATCGGTAAAGATCGGCTTAAGATTTGTCGCAGAAACGGCGAGTGCTGTCGCAATAAAGGTGTTTGTAGGAAGGATGATTTCGTCCCCGTCATTCAGTTGCCCTAAGTGTTTGTATGCTTCGAGAATCAAGCGGATGGAGTCGAGTCCGTTTCCTGTTCCTACACAGTGTTTCACCCCACAATAAGATGCAAACATCCGCTCAAACATTTTTTTCTCCTCCCCTAAAATGAACCACCCGGAGTCAATAACTCTGCATGCAACGTCTTTCAATTCGTCTGCATATTTGTGGGTTTCAGCTTTCAGATCGAAGAATGGAATTTGTTTCATGGCAATGTTCCCGATTGTTTCAACATTTCCTTAGCGTTAGCTATCGCAGCATCAGTCAGATGAGTACCGCTTAGCATGCGAGCAGTTTCTTCTATGCGTTCCTGCTCACTCAGTTCTCGCAGATTGGTTACAGTAGTGTCCGCTTCGTCAGTCTTGTATACAAAATAGTGCGTTGCCCCCTTAGCTGCAATCTGCGGCAAGTGAGTAATAGCAATGACCTGCATCGTTCGCCCAAACTCTTGCATAATCTGTCCCATTCTGTCAGCAACTTCGCCCGATACACCGGTGTCAATTTCGTCAAAAATGATAGATGGTAACGCCGTAGCTCCGGCGATCAGCGATTTCAGGCATAGCATAAGACGGGATATTTCTCCGCCTGAGGCAATCTCAGACACGGGTTGCAGCGTGGCGTTCTTGTTTGCTGAGAACAAAAATGTAATATTGTCAGCTCCGGAAATATCAGGCTCGCCCTTCGGAGTGATCCGACATTCGAATCGAACATTTGGCATACCTAAGGTTACGACTTTATCTACAAGATCCGTTTCTAATTTACCTTTCGCAGAAATGCGTTTCTTGCTTATCTCTGCCGCTTTCAACGAAACTTCTTTTGCTTTCAGGGTTAGTATTTTCTCTAACTCTTCTATTTTGTCGTCAGACGAACTGATATATTCCAGTTTCTTAGCATACTCGTCTTTCAGTTGCAATAGTTCAGAAACACTTCGTTTGTTGTGTTTCTTCAATAACGTGTATATTGTATCTAATTTGGTCTCAATTTGGTTCAGTCGTTCGGGGCTAAATTCTACATCTTCCGACATTCGTTCCACCTCTCGGCTCAAATCCTGCATATCTACATAGGCGGAATTGATGCGCTCGCTTATCTCTTCGGATGGTTTGAATATGTCGGACAAACTGTGCGAACTACCCAAAGCTTCCTTCAAGGATGTAACAATGCCCCCGTCGTCATCAGAGAGCAACGTGTGGATTTTGAATAATGCGGATTTGATATCCTCAGTGTGATTCAACGCATCCAATTCTTCTTCCAATTCTTCTTGTTCTCCATCTCGCAGGTTCGCTTCTTTCAGAGTGTCGTATTGAAAACGAACATACTCCTCTTCTTCTTTTTCACGTTGGGCTGTTTCTCTGAGGTCGTGAAGTTCTCGCTCCGTATATTTATATTCTCCGAATATGTTTCGATAGCTTTTGAGAGATTCTTGATTCCCTGCCAAGAGGTCTACAATATTTAATTGGAAACTTTTATCACTCAATAACAAATTCTGATGCTGAGAATGGATGTCGATAAGTTGACTGCCCAACTCTTTGAGATCGTTCAGGGTTACGGGTGTATCGTTGATGAATGCTCTCGATTTGCCGGATGCGAGCAACTCGCGGCGAAGGATGCAATTGACTTCATAGTCAATCTCATGATCGGAGAAAAAACGTTGCAGACTGTATCCTTCGATATCAAATACACCTTCAATTATACATTTGCTTTCTCCTTGTTTTATTGATTTGGCATCGGCACGTTGTCCTAAGATGAGAGACAATGCTCCCAGCAAGATAGATTTACCTGCGCCGGTTTCTCCCGTTATAACGGAGAATCCTGTAAAGAAGTCTATCTCAAGACTATCTATCAGGGCGTAATTTTTTATATACAGTGATTTAAGCATAGCCTAAAAGTACAAAATCATTCTGAAAAATGGATATTAAGCATTAAAATTTCTGTCAGAGTTCCGATTCGGCACAAAGGTCCTGATGTGCCTATGCCTGAACTGACATATATATGAGTGTTTCCTTTCTTTTTATATCCGTAACCTACTTCGAAAACCATGTTGATATACAGATTGTATGGGAAAATCTGCCCATTGTGCGTGTGCCCATACAGCGCAATATCGGCTCCGGCATCGACATCCTCGTGCAGATCGTGGGGCTGATGGTTCAATAAGATTATGGGTTTGCTCTTATCTAAATCTTTCGTGATTGAGCTGATAGGTTCACGATACTCGTTCTTCTTGTCGTCTCGCCCTACGATGTAGAAAGCATTGTTGACCAAGAGGGCTGAATCTCGCAGATAAGTGATGTTTGAGAATTGTTGCAACCATACCATTTTTTCTTTGTCATCTGCCATGTATTCGTGATTGCCATTAATCATATACACTCCATAAGGAGCCTTCAACATGGCGAGATCTTCATCCATTCGCTGTTCGACAACCGTCCCGAGATGGTAATCAATAACGTCGCCAACTATCAATATCATATCTGGCTGTTGCTCCATTATTTTGTCTACATAGGTCTTCAATGTAGCTTTGTCAACAAAAATACCTAAGTGAAAATCAGACACGACGGCTACACGCATATCCTTGATGTGCCCCGCTCTTTTGTTGATATGTATCTCCTGTTCGGTAATAGTAATCTGACGAAATGAGTAATAACCATATCCAAACAAAATGCCGGCTATAGCTAATAAAAGAATGAAATATAGGACTCTTATTTTTTTTGAATCGAGGTTTATTTTGTCCGACAGTATATGGTATTTCTTATTTGCAAAAGAGAATATGTCGTATGCGAATAGGGCAATAGCCATTCCCATCATCAATAGCGACCAAGCCATGCCTGTCAGTGCAATAGGGCGTATTGTTGCCTGTGGCAGGCTGTCGTACCCGAAGAAGGCAGTGAGGTAAATGATAAGTTGACCGACGAATACCGAAGTGTAAGTTATACACACTACCTTGTTGGCAGGGAGGAGTTGCCATCCTCTCCGAAAAACATATGGAGCTAAGACGATTTGAAAAATGATTGACTTTAAAAGAATTACCATCTTTACTTCTTCGAGACGTCTATTACATAATATTCTGATTGTGTGCCTATCCGAAATTTTCCACCCCAGATTCCAATGCCGGAACTGACAACGACATCGGTCTGTTTCACCTTTTTGTGTCCATGATCCAGTTTGTATAATTGTTTTGTAACCATCGATAGCGGCCACACTTGCCCTTGGTGGGTATGTCCTGCAACGACAAGATCTATATCGTACTGTGCCGGCTCTTCGATGTTGTGTGGTTGATGGTCGAGCAATATTGTGTACACCGAATCGCTGAGCGATGCTGTTAGCGATTGCAGCGATTTTCGTTTCATATTGAAGTAGTCGTCCCTGCCTATTATGCACAAGGTGCTGTCTATCATTATATGTGAGTCTTTTAGTACTGTGATTCCTGTCTTGCTCAGAAAATCGAGACTCTTGTCTATGCCGCTCATGTACTCATGATTTCCTAAACAAGCATACACTCCAAGAGGAGCTTCGAACTTGCTGAAAGATTCGTAAAACTTGTTGTCATTCAGTGGACGCACGCTATTGTCTATAATATCTCCCGCAATAACGATTACGGCAGGTTTTTCTTTGTTGATGGTGGCGATCCAACCCTCAAATTCATCCTTGTCGATACCATAACCCAAGTGCAAGTCGCTGATAGCTATAATTCTTATTGATTCTCTGTTGCCTATATTCTTTTCGGTATGTATAGGAACTTCCATCCTCACTTTCCATTGATATTTGAGATATCCGCAGATCATAAGCAGGGCTATAAATCCGACAACAAATATCAAACCGATCCAGTTGTCTTTCGTGTATCTGGTCAGCGCATCGGATGGCATAAAGTGAAGCACCTTGTTTGATAATCCGATGAGGTCGTTTACCGCAAAAATAATAACAAAATAAAGGAGAGTAAACAGCCACGATGCCCCGATAGCAAAAAATGCTCTGGATACCTTTATCGGCATCGCATCGCATGCGAACACAAAGATAAAGAGAGATAATACTGCAACAGAAGCAAAGACGATAAGTGCCGCATAGCTGAATGGATTTGGCGGAATCATTATCCATAAACGCCAAAAAACGTAAAGATTCCCTGCCAGATATAGCAATATGACAGATATGATCGTGATAAATCCCATATATAGTTTTATTTTGATTAAAAGACAAAGATATAGCTATGATGCAGAACTATAATATTATAATTCATAAAAAGGCTAAATTCTAAATCTTATTTCTTAGACATTGCTGCGCCGGCTCTATTTATCCTCTTGTGGAGCAGTGAGCAGCGAGTTATACAACTGTGTGTCTTGTATTATTTCTACGGCTTTTTGGTAAGTCTCGTTTTCGCTATTCATTATTCTCAACAGAGTTTCGTTATTGAAGAGATCTCTGCCCATAAGAGCTTTCATCTGGAGCTTCAGTAGTGGCAGCGACTTGTTGTATTGATCTTCGTCAAATTCAATTTTCTCTTTATCGGCAGCCTGTTTCACTTTATCTAAAATTTCGTCTGAGATCGTGAAGTCTTTGATGAAAGATGCAGCGTCAGGGTATTTTTCCACATATTGCTTGCGGTGGATGTCCACTTCGTTCAGCACGGTTTGATTTACAATTCCGGCATATACCAGTTTACTCATGTAATTGCTGTGGTATGTGGTGTCCATCGGAACAAACTGGTCGGGCATGATGCCTCCTCCACCGTATACAGTGCGTTTGTTTACAAGAGTTTTATACTTGAGCGAATCGGACAGATGTATGCTGTCGGCGCTCATCATTTCTCCTTTGTTGTATCTGTCTAATATGTCTAATTGATATGCCTCTGAGTCGCCATATTTATACGGTTTTTGAATAGATCTACCCGAAGGTGTATAATATCGGGCTACGGTAAGGCGTATTGCCGATCCGTCGGGCAATTCTCTTTGTTGTTGAACGAGTCCTTTGGCAAAGCTGCGTCGTCCGACGATGACCCCTCTGTCCCAATCTTGTATGGCTCCGGCTACAATCTCACTCGCCGAGGCCGAACGTTCGTTTATCATTATCACCAGCTTGGTGTCGTTGAGTGTCCCTTTACCAAAAGCATCTGCCGTAAGACGTGGCTGGTGTTTGCCCTCGGTGTATACAATCAATTGTCTCTGCTTAAGAAATTCGTTTACGATGTATATGGCAGATTCCATATATCCTCCGCCATTACTCTCAAGGTCGAGGATAAGGCGTTTCATTCCTTTATCCTGCAATTTTTTGCAGGCATCTTTAAATTCTTTGAAGGTTGTTGCTCCAAAGCGGCTGAGTTGGATATATCCAATGCTGTCGTTTACCATGTAGGCAGCTTCAAGAGAATAAATAGGAATTTTGTCGCGGATGATTTTAAAGTCAATCAGGTTGGGGTTGTTTCTTCTCAATACTTTGATGCGTACCTCAGTGCCTTTTTTCCCTCTCAGTAAAGACATTATTTCGGTGGTTGGCTTGTTGCGTCCGGCGATGATGGAGTCGTTTACAGCAATGATGCGGTCGCCGGGTTGTAGTCCTACTCTTTCGGACGGCCCTCCGGAGATAGTTTCTATTACAAACAGCGTGTCGCGCATGATGTTGAACGAAATACCGATCCCTTCAAAATTTCCGTCGAGAGGCTCGTTCATTCGTTGCAACTCATCCGTTGATATGTATGAAGAATGGGGGTCGAGCTTTTCTAATGCGGCTTTGATAACATCTTCGCTGAGCTTTTTGGTGTCAACCGAGTCTACATAACTATTCTCGATGATCGCCATTGTGATGGCAACCTTTTCCACATCTTTACTTATCGTTAAATTCTGAGCTTGAGATACACCGGCACATATGATGCCTGCTATAAATATTACAAGAGTTTTTTTCATGTCTATTCTTTTTGCTTCCTTTCAGTTTTATATAAGATTCATCTACCTTTTTCACAATTCTATATAAAACACAGAATGTTGGCAAAAGTTTCGACCTTTATTTTTTTATATATGTTGCAATTTCTTCGGGTACAAACTGAGAAATGTCATGCCCGAAGCGGATCAGTTCTCTCACGATAGATGAACTGATGTGAGTATATTGAGGTTCTGTAAATAAGATGATTGTTTCGATACCGCTAAGCATACGATTCACGTCTGCAATATTTTTTTCGTATTCGAAATCGTTTATCGACCTGATGCCCCGAATGATAAAGTCGGCGTCTACTTCTTTTGCAAACTCGATGGTGAGGTTGTCATATCCCATAACCGATACGGCGGAGTTATCCTTGTACAGATGTTTTATCATCTGTTGGCGTTCGTCGAAAGGGTAGAGGGTGTTTTTTGAATCGTTTGTGCCGATAGATATAACGACCTCATCCACAATCAGCAGTGCTCGTGCAATCAATGACGAGTGTCCTATTGTGAATGGGTCAAATGTGCCCGGAAATATGGCTTTCTTTTTTTTCATCCTATGATATTTAAGATGGTTGCAATTAGTTGGCCATATCTGATATGAATTTTATTCTGACAAGACGTATTTCATCTTCTGAGTATTCACCTAATTCGTTGATAGCTTCTTCGAGACTGTCCGACTCGGCTTCGTTGAAATAGGCAAATATGTCTTCGATGTGGTCTTCGTCAATGACTTCCTGTAAGAAATAATCGATATTTATTTTCGTTCCAGAGAAAACAATTGCTTCTACTTCATCCAGTAGCTCCGAAAATTCTATTCCTTTCGATTCGGCCAAGTCGTCCAATGCGACTTTACGGTCTATAGCCTGCACTATCGCCACTTTCAATTTCGATTTGTTGGCTACGGTTTTCACGCGAAGGTCTTCGGGACGTTCTATCTCGTTTTCCTCTACATGTCGCTTGATGATGGATATAAATTCGGCTCCATAGCGTTTTGCCTTACCTGCTCCTACACCGGGTATGTTTTGCAATTCGTCTAATGTGATGGGGTAGATAGTCGCCATCGCTTCCAAAGACGGATCTTGAAATATGACATAAGGCGGAACCTCCAGCTTTTTTGCCATTTTCTTACGAAGGTCTTTCATGATAGAGAATAGCACGGGATCTACTGCCGATCCTCCTCCGCCACCTTTCACTACTACATCTTCGTCGATGTTGTCCATATCGGCGTTGTCGTCATCGTCATCTTCTACCGATATCTTGAATGATACCGGCTTTTTCAGAAAACTCTTTCCTTTTTTCGTTATCCTCAGTAGACCATAGTTTTCTATGTCCTTGTCAAAATAACCTGTAACGATAGCTTGTCTGAAAACTTCGTTCCATGTGTCTTCGTCCGAGTCATCTCCCGAACCGAATATTTCCAGATCCTGATGATTATATGTTTCTATTTCTGAAGTTTCTTTTCCTCTCAAAACATTGATAACGTACTCTGTTTTGAATTTCTCTTTCAAGCCTGCAACGGCTTCTATAGCTGTCAATAATAAGTCTTTAGCTTCCACTTGTCTTTTAGGATTTAAACAATTGTCACAATTTCCACAATTCTCTCGATTGAACTCTTCTCCAAAGTAGTGGAGTAGGATTTTCTTTCTGCAAATGGAGGTTTCGGCATAAGCCGTAGTTTCCAGCAGCAGTTGTTTTCCTATCTCTTGCTCGGCGATAGGTTTTCCTTGCATAAATTTTTCGAGTTTCAGTAAGTCTTTGCTCGAATAAAAAGCGATACATCGTCCTTCGCCTCCATCTCGTCCTGCGCGTCCTGTTTCCTGATAATATCCCTCAAGGCTTTTGGGCATATCGTAATGGATAACATAACGTACATCGGGCTTGTCTATTCCCATTCCGAAAGCAATGGTAGCGACAATGACGTCTACATTCTCCATCAGGAAGGCGTCCTGATTGGTTGATCGTGTAGCGGCATCGAGTCCGGCGTGATAGGCTAAGGCATTTATCTCGTTAGCTTTTAGTATTTCTGCAAATTCTTCAACCTTCTTGCGGCTTAAACAATAAACTATTCCTGATTTGTGCCCTTGTGATTTTATATACTTGATAATCTCTCTGTCAACATTATTGTTCTTATGGCGAACTTCGTAATAAAGGTTCTCCCTGTTGAATGATGATTTGAAGACGTTGGCTTCGGTCATCCCCAAGCTTTTCTGAATGTCGAGCTGGACTTTCGGCGTTGCTGTCGCTGTGAGTGCGATAATGGGATGCTTGCCTATTTCGTTTACAATCGGACGTATGCGTCTGTATTCGGGGCGGAAATCGTGCCCCCATTCCGAGATACAGTGTGCTTCGTCGACAGCATAGAATGAAACCTCGATTTGCCGCAGAAAGTCGATATTATCTTCTTTAGTCAGTGATTCGGGAGCTACGTACAGCAGCTTGGTCTTACCGGCTATTATATCGTTCTTCACTTGTTCTATTGCAGACTTGCTGAGCGACGAGTTCAGAAAATGAGCTACGCCGTTGTCTTCGCTAAAGTTGCGCATGGCATCAACCTGATTTTTCATCAGGGCGATAAGTGGTGATATGATAATTGCCGTACCGTCCATCATCAATGCCGGAAGTTGGTAACATAGAGATTTGCCACCTCCGGTAGGCATCAATACAAATGTATCTTTGCCATCCAGTACATTCTGGATAATCTCTTCTTGATTATCCTTAAAGGTGTCAAATCCAAAATGCTTTTTTAATTCGACTGTTAAGATATTTCCCTTATTCGGCATGTATACAAAAACAAAATGTTGTTTTTAAGCAAAAAATCATATAGATCCTTGTTCAGGACGCACAATAGGTTAAAGGAGTTTGATTCCTTTTCGAGTTCTTGATTTCATTCATCTTTTATACGAAGATATAATCTAAAATTATAAATAACAATCGAAAGAAACCAAATTTTTGTTATAAAACATGATTTTTAACTTGTCAACTTGAGCCGTTCTAATGTAGAACTTTCAAATTGAGCTTTTGCATACTCTTTTGTTATATGTACACTTTTCGTTTCCGTAGATGGCGTATTATACATTTTATCCATCATAATGCCTTCTACAATAGATCTTAGTCCTCTGGCTCCGAGTTTGTATTCTACTGCTTTGTCGACAATGTATTCGAGTGAATCTTCGTCGAATGTGAGTTCTACATCATCCATCTTGAATAATTTGATGTATTGCTTTATTATGGAGTTCTTGGGCTCGGTTAGTATTTGTCTCAATGCATCTCTGTCTAATGGTTTCAGATATGTGAGTACGGGCAGACGTCCAATGATTTCGGGTATAAGTCCGAATGATTTTAAGTCTTGCGGAGTGATGTATTGCAAGAAGTTGGATTTGTCTATGGCTGTTGTGCTCATAGAGCTGCTATATCCGACTACTCTGGTGTTGAGACGTTGAGCGATACGTTTTTCTATACCGTCGAACGCTCCACCGCAAACAAACAGAATGTTTTTGGTATTTACCGGAATCATTTTCTGATCGGGATGCTTGCGTCCGCCTTGAGGTGGAACATTAACGACAGAGCCTTCGAGCAACTTGAGCAGACCTTGTTGCACTCCCTCGCCGCTTACGTCGCGGGTAATAGACGGATTGTCTCCTTTGCGCGCAATTTTGTCTATCTCATCTATAAACACAATTCCTTTTTCTGCCGCGTTCACGTCATAATCGGCAGCTTGCAATAATCTTGTCAAGATGCTTTCGATGTCTTCTCCTACATATCCGGCTTCGGTGAGCACTGTTGCGTCTACTATTGCAAACGGAACTTGTAGTAGTTTGGCTATTGTGCGTGCCATCAGGGTTTTTCCTGTACCGGTGGACCCAACCATGATGATGTTCGACTTTTCTATTTCTATATCGTCGTCATCAATCTCTTGCATCAGCCTTTTATAGTGATTGTATACAGCTACGGACAAGTAGCGTTTTGCGTCATCTTGTCCGATTATGTAGCTGTCTAAATATGTTTTTATCTCTTTTGGAGTAGGAACTTTGGACTTGTCGATACTTTGCCCCGAAGCTTTTTTCTTTGCGTCTATGCTGTCTTGCACAATCTGGTATGCCTGTTCGGCACAGCTGTCGCAGATTTCGCCGGACACGCCGGATATAAGGAAATTGACTTCTTTACGGTTCCTTCCGCAGAAACTACACGCTTGTTGATCTTTCTTAGCCATTCAAAGAATTACTTATTTTTTACAAATATATCGTCTATCATGCCATATTCTTTGGCTTCGGCTGATGTCATCCAAAAATCGCGATCAGAGTCCTTAGCTACCTCTTCGATAGGCTTGCCCGAATGGTCTGATATGATTTTATAAAGTTCCTGTTTTACCTTAGCTATCTCACGAGCCGTGATCTCAATGTCGGACGCTTGCCCTTGCGCTCCACCAAGCGGTTGGTGTATCATCACGCGGGAATGTTTGAGCGCGAAACGTTTTCCGGCTTCTCCGGCAACGAGCAATACAGCAGCCATAGATGCTGCGATGCCTGTGCAGATCGTTGATACTTGGCTGTTGATGAATTGCATAGTGTCGTATATTCCATAACCGGCATATACCGACCCTCCGGGAGAGTTGATGTATATGGAAATATCTTTCGACGAATCGGCAGAGTCGAGGTACAACAATTGTGCTTGTATCACATTTGCCGTATAGTCGTCAATCTGAGTTCCCAAGAAGATGATGCGATCCATCATCAGACGAGAGAATACATCCATTTGTGCGACATTCAATTGTCTTTCTTCGATGATCGTAGGCGAGATATAACTACTTGTTATGTTTACATAACTATCTAATGCCAATCCATTCATCCCGAGATGTTTGGTTGCGTATTTTCTGAAATCGTTATTCATAAGATTTTATTTTTATGATTATTATACTCTTTAGTAGGTACACGCTGTTCCAACTGCAATTATCATGCCATCGACGGTCGTGCTATAAAGTTAACAAAGTTAGGTATAATTTCGTTATGCTGAATAAATAAATGAAGGCCTATTTTATTTATTTATAACAGATGATTTGTGTGGTTGGGTATTTGTATGGTGCTGCTATGTGGTTGCTAATGAGGTCTGTTGGCTCTATTGTAGAAAAGGTCGAAGAATACTTCGACCTTTTCTATGACATAATTTATTTTTATCAACTTACATTTATTTTGTCAGATCGCTTTTCAATGTTTGCACAGCACTTTCTATCGAGTCCGATTCTTTCAGCAGAGATATAAAGCGACTTCCGATAATTGCTCCACTGGCATTTGCCTGTGCAGCCTCTAATGTAGCCTTGTTGGATATGCCAAAGCCGATGAGGCGAGGATTGCGCAAGTTCATTCCATTTATCCGCTTGAAGTACGCTTGTTTTGCATCATCGAAACCCTTTTGTGCGCCGGTTGTCGATGCCGACGAAACCATATACACAAAGCCGTCGGTGTGCTCATCTATCAGTCTGATGCGTTCTTCCGATGTTTCTGGCGTTATGAGCATGATAATTTTTATATCATATTTGTCTGCAATGGGTTTAAATTCTTCCACATAATCTTTGAATGGTAGATCGGGAATTATGACTCCGTCAATACCTATTTCATTACACGTCTTACAGAAATTCTCAAAACCGTATTGCATTATAGGATTCAGATATCCCATCATTATCAGAGGGATGGAAACTTCGGTACGTATATCCTTCAGCTGATCGAAAAGCAGGCGGAGTGTCATTCCGTTTCTCAGCGCGATTGTTCCGCTGTCTTGTATCGTTGGGCCGTCTGCCATAGGGTCGGAGAAAGGAATGCCGATCTCGATGAGGTCTATACCGTTCGATTGAAGGACTTTTATTACATCAGGGGTGTCGTTTAAACGAGGAAATCCCGCAGTGAAGTATATGGAAAGAATATCTTTCTGTTTTTTTTCGAAAAGTTGATTGATCCTATTCATTGTCTAAGGCTTTTATAAATGTCGTAAGTAAATCTATATCTTTAAGTCCCGGCTCGGTCTCGAATTTGCTGTTCAAGTCGATACCTGCAAATCGGGTATGTTGTATCTTTTTTATTGCTTGGGCATCCTCTGCCGCGATGCCGCCACTAAGCAAAAATGGTGTGTTGCCCGTGTAGGCGTCTAATATATGCCAATCGAACTTCTGCCCCGATCCGCCATGCTGAGGTGTTTTGGTGTCGAACAAGAAATAATCGCACACTCCTTCATAGTCTTTTGTCTTGTAGAGGTCTTTGATCTCGGCAACACTGAATGCCTTGATTATAGGCAGAAACGAATTGACTTCTTTACAAAATAGGGGAGATTCGTTCCCATGCAATTGAGCGAAATTAAGATTGTAATCCTGTGCTTTTTGCTTGATATATTCTATATCCGCATCGACAAAGACTCCTACTTTCAGTATATTACCAGACAAAGGCGCAGAGAATATATCATCTTGTTGATCGACAAAACGAGGCGATTTAGCATAGAAAATCAGTCCCATATAATCGATTGGTAGATTGGTAAGCTGTCTTATGTTGTCGGGATACTTCATCCCACACACTTTAATTTTCATCCCAATCGTTTTATAAAATCGTCCAACGCTTTGCCCGGATCGTTTGTCTTCATAAAGTTTTCGCCCATGAGAAAACCTCTGAATCCGGCACTTCTTAGGTCGATAACCGTTTGTGGGTCGGAGATTCCGCTTTCCGATATTTTGAGAAATTCGTTCGGAATCTTATCTCCCAAATCGAATGATATTTGCACATCGGTCTCGAAAGTTCCGAGATTGCGGTTGTTGATTCCTACAACATCCACATATTCGTTGATGTGTCCTAATTCTTTTTCGTTATGTATTTCGAGAAGAACATCTAAGTTCAATTCATTGGCTTTTCGGGCAAGCGATTTCGTTTCCTCGACAGTCAATGCCGAAGCAATGAGAAGAATCGCGCTTGCACCGTAGTGCGCCGCTTGATATAGTTGATATTCATCTACCGTGAAATCTTTTCGCAACAGAGGAGTATCTGTTAATCGCACAGCCTCTTCCAAATCAACCAAAGTTCCGCCGAAAAAATCTAAATCGGTAAGAACAGATATTGCACTCGCACCATTTTTTGAATACGGAGGGATAACATCGCTAACCTTTGCGTCCTTGAAAATCCAATTGCGGGAAGGAGAGCGGCGTTTAAATTCGGCTATTATTCCGGTTGATGATGCCTCAAGACTTGATTTGAAATGGTGTTTTTTCGGTAGAATACCTTTCTTCTCAATCTGTTGCATCAACATGTTTTGACTGCAAGCCTCTTTCTGCTTAGCAACCTCAATCTTTTTATTGACGATTATTTTATCTAAGATATTCATTGGCTCTACTTGCTTAGTAGTATGATTTTTTCAAGTCTTTATATTCGGGAATCTCTTTCAGCAGTTGTTCTATGCGGAAAGCGTTGATAACCGACCTATACACTTTCTCTGCTATCTGTGGATTAAGTCCTTCTTCCTTTGCACACGAGCGTACGTGTTCTATCACATCCAATACCCGTTGTGCACTGTCGTGGTCTGTTCCTTTTGGTTGGAAATCGACTACCTGATCGATAAGGCGACCTCTGTCAGCCAACAGCCGTACAATTTCTTCGTCTATCTTGTCTATATATTCTCTGACTTCCGTCAACGATTTACATTTTGCATCCATAATCTTATCAACTGTTTAATTCAAGAAACTGTTTGAACGTTTCTTTTGTCTTTCCACTTTCTAATGCCTCTTTGGCGATACCGACAGCATCGGTAAACGATATGCGGGGATCGATAGTCTGAATCGCAATTGCCGAATTGGCAAGTACAGCGTTTGTTTGGGCTTCTGTTGCCGAATTATTGATTACATTATCAAAAATCTTAGCCACCTCCTCAGGTGTTGATCCACCAAACAATTCCTCCTCTGCCAAGCGTCGGAAGCCTACCTGTTCGGGGCTATATATGTTTTCACTGTATTTATTTATAACCTTAAAGTCGCCCGTGAGCGATATCTCGTCATATCCATCAATGCTGTGAACGATTGAATAATCGACATCGGTCTGCTGATATGTATAGAAATACATTCGAGCCATCTTGAGGTTGAATACGCCAAGCACCGTTCTCTTGGGACGTATCGGGTTCACAACAGGGCCGAGCATGTTGAAGAACGTGCGCACACCTAATGCTTTTCTTATCGGTGCAACCACTTTCAGCGCATCGTTGAACAGCGGCGCGTGCAAAAAGGCAATATTTGTCTTATCCAACGATCTTTCGAGTTTGTCTATATCTTTCGTAAATTTTACGCCATGCTGTTCCATAACAGTCGAGGCTCCACTTACCGACGATGCTCCGTAATTTCCATGCTTGGCAACTTTGTATCCCGCGCTGGCAACCACAAAGCACGACAATGTAGATATGTTGAAGGTGTTTTTGTTATCTCCTCCCGTGCCCACAATGTCGATAGGGTTGTATGCCGCAAGAGCGTCTACATTTGTTCGTAGGTCGAGTAGAGCGTCGGTAAATCCAAGAAATTCGTCAATGGTAATGCTTCGCATCAAATAGACACTGATGAAAGTTGCTATCTGCGAATCGTTGTATTCGCTGGTAGCCATCTTTGTTAATATTTCTTTGGCCTCTGCTCTGCTGAGATATTGATGCTCAAAAAGCCTGTTTAAAATTTGTTTCATCGTTTTAGCCGTTGATTGTCAGCTATAGCCACCGTTCCAATATGCCGATGGCTATAACCAACAGCTTCATTTATACTAATTTTTCTAACGTATCGGTTGTCTTGGCTATTTCTTCGTCAGTCAAATCATAGTTTTGCATCTTTCCGTTTAGGAACTGGTCGTAAGCGGTCATGTCTATCAATCCGTGTCCCGAAAGGTTGAACAAGATTGTTTTCTTTACACCTTCTTCTTTAGCCTTTTTAGCCTCACGTATAGCCGATGCGATGGCATGTGTCGATTCGGGTGCAGGGATGATACCTTCGGTGTTTGCAAATAATTTACCGGCTTCGAATGTTTCTAACTGAGGAATGTCTTGAACCTCTACCAAACCGTCTTTACGCAACTGGCTCACAATTGTACCTGCACCGTGATAGCGCAATCCTCCGGCGTGTATGTCTGCCGGCTGGAAATCGTGCCCGAGCGTGTACATCGGCAACAGTGGAGTAAGACCAACTGTATCGCCAAAGTCGTATTCGAATTTACCTCTCGATAGTTTTGGTGTACTTGCCGGTTCGGCAGCGATAACGCGTATTTCTTTTCCGTCAACCAACTTATGACGAAGGAATGGGAAACTTACACCTGCAAAGTTTGATCCTCCGCCGAAGCAAGCGATCACAATGTCAGGATATTCGCCCGCCATTTCCATTTGTTTTTCAGCCTCCAATCCTATAATAGTCTGATGCAACGATACGTGATTCAATACACTGCCAAGCGTATATCTTGTCTGCTCGCCCTTCAATGCCATTTCCACAGCTTCGGAGATAGCAATACCAAGACTACCCGAGTTGTTAGGGTCTTTGGCAAGAATGCTTCTACCTGCATCGGTCAGATTACTTGGCGAAGGGATAACGTTAGCACCCCATGTCTGCATCATCATGCGACGATATGGTTTTTGCTCATAGCTCACTTTTACCATATACACATTGAGGTCTAAGCCGAAAACGCTTGATGCAAAACTCAATGCAGCACCCCATTGTCCGGCTCCGGTTTCGGTGGTCAGACGCTTGATACCTTGCATCTTGTTGTAATAAGCTTGAGGCAGAGCCGAGTTCAGCTTGTGCGAACCTATCGGGCTTGTTCCTTCATTTTTGAAATAAATATGAGCCGGTGTATCCAACGCTTTCTCTAAAGCCGTAGCCCTTACCAACGGAGTGGGTCTCCATATTTTGTACAGCTCCAATACCTCGTCGGGGATATCTATCCAACGCTCCGAAGTCATTTCCTGTTTAATCAGTTCTTTAGCGAATATAGGCTCCAGATCTTCGGGTGTCAACGGTTTCTTTGTTGCCGGATGAAGAGGTGGCAATGGTTTGTTGACCATATCTGCCGTGATGTTATACCATTGTTTGGGTGCATCACTTTCGTTCAAAAAGATTTTTTTGCTCATAGTTGCTTAGGTATTATTATTTATGTTTTAAAAAATTATTTACAATTGTACTTCCTTGTGGTGTCAACACCGATTCGGGATGGAATTGTACACCGTGCACATCGAATGTTTTGTGCTTCAATGCCATTATTTGCCCGTTTTTGTCGGTTGCTGTGATTTGCAACGAATCGGGGAAACCTTCTCTGTCGACAATCCAAGAGTGATAACGTCCGACATTGATAGGTGAATCTATCCCATCGAAAAGGTAATGATTACCCAACAAATCAATCTCGGTGGCAACGCCATGATAAACGTCCTCTAAGTTAGTCAAATTTCCGCCAAAAGCCTCGCCTATTGCCTGATGACCAAGACATACACCTAAGATTGATTTCTTGTCGGCGTATTCTTTTATCAGAGGAAGTAGCAGTCCTGCTTCGGAAGGGATTCCGGGACCGGGGGAAAGTATTATTTTGTCATACTTTGCCACATCGGGCAAAGGAATCATGTCGTTTCGGTATACGTCAACATCTGCATAACCAAGACTCTTTACCAGATGAACAAGGTTGTATGTGAACGAATCGTAGTTGTCGAATATTAATATTTTCATTTTGATCGCCTTTTATTAATTTTTCAATTCCTCTGCCACTTTCACAGCCTTAGATAACGCTCCAAGTTTGTTTTTTACCTCCAGCACTTCGGTGTCGGGATCAGACTTGGACACGATGCCGCCGCCTGCCTGATAATACAGTACATTATTTTTGCTTAGAAATGTGCGGATGGTTATCGCTTGATTCAGGTCTCCATTGAACCCGATATATCCAATGCATCCGCCATATACGCCTCGCATCTGACTTTCAATATCTCTGATCAGTTGCATTGCTCTGATTTTAGGAGCACCGGACAACGTTCCGGCAGGAAATGTATCGGCGAATACATCCATATTGTTCCGTCCTTCTTCAACAAGTCCGCTTACTCGCGATACGAGATGGATGACATGAGAATAGAATTGTACGTTTTTATAAAATTCGACCTTTACGTCGTGGCAATTGCGACTCAGGTCGTTGCGCGCAAGGTCGACTAACATCACATGTTCGGCATTTTCTTTTTCGTCTTTCAATAAGTTTTCAGAAAGGATGCGGTCTTTATCGTCGTTGCCCGTACGGAAATATGTACCTGCGATGGGGTCGATGTATGCTTTCTCTTTCGATATCTTGCAATGAGTTTCGGGAGACGAACCAAAAATGCGGAACGAACCGAAATCGAAATAAAACAAATAGGGCGAAGGGTTTATGGAGCGAAGTGAACGATAAACTTTGAAGTCGTCTCCGGCAAACTTTTGGGTGAAGCAGCGAGACAAAACAATCTGGAACACATCGCCACGCCTGCAATGGGCTATGCCTTTGCGAATCATCTCTTTGTGTTCTTCGTCGTCTATCATAGACTGTTCTTCGCCCACAGTCGCGAAATTGTACGAAGCCACATTGTTATTTGCCAAAATAGCTTCGAGTTCTTCCATCTTGTCGGGTTGTCCGTCAAAGATGTTTTCAACGATTGTTAACTCATTTTTGTGATGGTTGATGACAAGAATGAAGCGATATAGTATATAATAAAATTCGGGGATATCTGCGTTTGTCAGCTTATTGTTTATAGGATCGGCAACATCGAAATAGCGAATCGCATCATACGAAGTATAACCTAAGAACCCGTTGATACCGGTAGGATTTTCTCCTGACAGTTTGAACAGCTTTGTGAAGTCGCTGAATTTTGTAGTCAGTTTTTCATTCTCGCCCAACGTAAATATTTCTTTCGTGTCGTCAGGATATGTTTGAGTGATGATTCGATCCTCCACCTTGAATTTCGAGATGGGGTCTATTCCTATGAACGAAAAGCTATTCTCTCCACCATGAAAGTCGGAGCTTTCCAGCAATGCCGATTCGGGATATACGTCCCTCACTTTCATGTATATGCCAACCGGTGTTTGTAGGTCGGCAAGCTGTTTTTTTGTCTTAACAGTTATGTTATATGTTTTCATAATGCTTTTTTGTTTTCAGCAAAATAGTTGATGTAGGTCTCCATATCTTTATCACCGCGTCCCGACAGGCAAAGGACTACAACATCATCAGCCTTGAATTTCTTTTTGTCTAAAATGCCCAAAGCGTGTGCCGACTCTATTGCGGGAATTATACCTTCCAATACCGTGAGGTCGTATGCTGCTTTCAATGCTTCGTCGTCGTCAACGGCAAGTACCTCGGAGCGTCCTACCTTTGCCAAATGAGCGTGAATAGGACCGATGCCCGGATAGTCGAGACCGGCAGATATTGAATACGGCTCTTCGATCTGTCCGTCTTCGGATTGCATGATGAGTGTTTTGCAACCATGAATGATGCCCAATCGACCAAGATGTATTGTTGCTGCCGACTCTCCCGAATCCAATCCTTTTCCGCCTGCCTCAGCCAATACGATTTTTACGTCCGGCTCATCGAGAAAGTGATAGATTGCTCCGGCGGCATTGCTGCCTCCACCTACACAAGCCAATACATAGTCGGGCGTTTCTCGTCCCTCGTGTTCTTTCAGTTGCTTGCGTATTTCTTCACTGATAACAGATTGTAAACGAGCAACCATATCGGGATAAGGATGAGGTCCGATTGTAGAGCCTATCACATAATAGGTGTCTGCCGGATTGCTGCACCAGTCTCGGATAGCCTCGTTTGTAGCATCCTTCAGAGTCATATTGCCACTGGTTACGGGAACAACTTTTGCACCGAGCATTTGCATTTTTTGCACATTCAGGTGTTGACGTTCAACATCAGTCTTACCCATATATACGATGCACTCCATGTTCATCAAGGCGCATACTGTTGCTGTTGCTACTCCGTGCTGCCCTGCACCTGTTTCAGCAATGATGCGGGTTTTCCCCATTCGACGAGCCAAGAGCACTTGTCCTATCGAGTTGTTTATTTTGTGTGCACCTGTGTGATTGAGGTCTTCTCTTTTGAGATAGATTTTACAGCCATATTTTTCGGAAAGCCTGTTTGCCAGATAGAGAGGAGAAGGGCGACCGACATAATCTTTGAGCAAAGCATGAAACTCTGCCTTGAAAGACGGATCGTTCAAAATCTCAATATAACATTTCTTTAATGATTCTACATTATCATATAGAATTTCAGGGATATATGCTCCTCCAAATTCACCGTAAAAACCATTTTCATCTACATCAAACTTTCTCATAGCTGTATATATTGTCTTTGTTTTTTTTATTTTCTATCTACGAAAAAAGCCCATCGTGAGTTACGACAGGCTTTGTATTTTGCTTTTATTTATCATCTATACATACCGAATTGACTCACGACTTTCTAAGTTGAGAGTGCCACCACCAATATGCATTTGATAAATTGAATTTCATCTTGTTTTTTATTTTGTACATGCAAAGATATTAAAAAATTGAATTCTGCAAATAAATAGACTTGTTTTTTTATACGTCTTTCTCAAATCAATATTTTTCCCTATCAGTTTGCGTTATTTGTTTTGTGTCAGATGCACTCAACTTCCTCTATCTCTGCTATCACCTCGCGCCACTTGTCGGGGATGGCCATCGAGGTTTGTAGCGCCGTATTGTAAGCGACAAAGACCGATCGGCACCGACATTTTATCTCGTTTGTTTTTACGTTTCTTATCTGCTGAAGAAATACTCCACTTTTGTTTCCTAGTTCTATAATCTTAGATTCGACCACGATGGACTCCTTGTAATAGATGGGAGAGAAATAGTCGACATTTACGTTTGCCAACACCACGGAGCCTTCGGTCCAATCTAAGGATCGGGCCTGCATTTTTTCCCAGTAATCGATTTTTCCCAAGTCGAAAAAACTAAAGTAAACATTATTGTTTATATGTCCGAGTGGATCGATGTCATTGAATCTTATCTGAACAGGCAGCGAATATTTGAATTCTACCTTTGGTATTTCCATAATTTGTAATTTGTATTTTATTTCAGAATTATATCTTTTACTACAACAAGACCTGCATAATTGTTTAGTTTCTCTATAAGGTTGTCTTTTGCCATAGACAATTCCGACCTTAATACCGATGATCTCAGAGATACATGCAGAATCCCGTCGCGGATGTACAGATGCGAGGTGTATGACGCAATAGTTTTGCCCAATATGGCTTCCCATCCGTTTATAATTCGGCTTTCCGCAATTTTCCTTTTCAGAAATAGATTTTCTTCGAAATATTGCTTTAATACCTCACCGATGCTCTCTGTATTCTTCCTTCTCATCTGCGTTATTTATCGTTCCGAGATATTTCCCTTGTCCACTTCAAACAAGCGATAATTGCCGGAGGTTTGAGACAATATGCTGTCTAGGTGTCCTCTGTTGGTGTCTGTGATAAATATTTGCCCGAAGTCTTCGTCGTCCAATACAAGCTTCACTATTTGCTCTACGCGCGATGCATCCAGCTTGTCGAATATGTCGTCGAGCAACAAGAGTGGGGTAGTCTGACTCACTTGGCGAAGAAAACTGAATTGCGCCAACTTCAAGGCTATCACATAGGTTTTGTTTTGCCCTTGCGAACCGACTCTTTTGACTGGATAGGAGTTGATCTGCATTTCCAGATCGTCTTTGTGAATGCCTACGCTTGTGTAACCAAGTATACGGTCTTTGTCTAACTTGCTTTTCAGCAGATCGGCGAAGTTCTCATCTTCAAAGTGTGAGTGATATGTCAGTTCCACTATTTCGTTGGACGAACATACGAAGTCGTAGAATTTCTGAAAAGTTGGTGTGAATCGTTCTATAAATTCACTCCTTTTCTGATAGATGGATTTGCCCTCTTGTATCAGTTGATCGTCCCATAGTTCGAGCAATGTAGCGTCTATCTGATGCGGGGCTTTCAGCATTGCATTTCGTTGTTGCAGGGCTTTGTTGTATTTGATGAGCGATTGCAAATACTCCTTGTCGAACTGCGACAATACCATATCCACAAATCGCCGACGTTCATCACTGCCTCCACTTATCAGTTCCGAGTCGGAAGGGGAAATCATAACAAGGGGCATCTGTCCGATGTGATCGGAATACCGCTCATATTCTTTTTTGTTGCGTTTGAATTGTTTTTTTTGCTTTCGTTTCAGTCCACAAAACACCTCTTCTTGTTTGCCCTCTTTCTCATACCATCCCTGCACGAGCGATACGTCGGCATCGTGGCTTATGTTCTGCGAGTCGATAGGGTTGTTGTAGCTTCTGCAAAAAGACAGGTAGTAGATAGCGTCTAACAAGTTTGTCTTTCCCATCCCATTTTTGCCAATAAAGCAATTTATCTGAGGTGAGAAATATAGATCAGCTTGTCCTATATTCTTGTAATTGAGGATGGATAGTCGTTCTAATATCATATTTGAGCAAAAGCAAAAAACATACTTTTACAAAAATACAATTAAATATGGTAAAACGAGGAATGGATTTTTATAATAATCTGAAAGAGTATCCTTGCGCGATTAGCCATTCTATGCTTTTGGGTAGTGCATATTTCATGTTTCTTTCGGCTTTCAGCGAATCGTGAAATACGATTATAGAACCGTCTCGTGTATATTTCTTCACATTATTGAATACATCTTCGGGCTTCATGTACTTGCTGTAATCGCGGGTAACGACATCCCACATCACTATCTTGTAATACTTTTTCAATGTATAATATTGCGGCAGGCGCATGTGTCCATGTGGTGGACGGAAGAGGTCGGAGTCGATATATTCGGATGCTTTCTGAGCATTTGCCAAATAGTTTTTTGTCCAAGTTCTTATTCCTTGTAAATGATTGAAGGTATGATTGCCGACATGGTGTCCTCTTTTCAGTACTTCTCTATATACTTCGGGATGCTTTCTTACGTTGTCGCCAACACAAAAGAACGTCGCTTTTATATCGTATTTATCCAATAAATCCAATACCCACGGCGTTATTTCGGGTATAGGTCCATCGTCGAATGTGAGATATATTACTTTTTCTCCTTCGACAGGTTTTTTCCAAAGAGCTTTATTATATAGAGACCTGTATAAAAAAGGTGCTTGTTCTATAAACATAAAATCGTATTTAT
>CALNCC010000160.1 GCA_937875275.1 uncultured Dysgonomonas sp.
GCGATAAAATCCTTGTTTGGCAGGTCTTCTGACTTACTCGGTTGTTGAAACTGCCTTCCCATCCAGATATGGACAGTGGCGCGCAGATTTGTTCAACACCATTAGATGAGCTTACAGCAGCGGGTCTGTTCAGGATTTACACCTGATTCCCTTTTCATCTCGCGTGAAGCATGTTCACTTGAAACACCAAAACTTGAATGCAAAGGTAAAGTTTTTATTTGTTTACACCCTAATGAATCAGAAGATATATTGTTTTGAAGGTAAAACTTATAGTCGATGTAAACATAAAAAAGCGGCATACAGATATTCCTCTGCATGCCGCCGTCACTTATATTAGGACGGGACACATTTTATGTTATTTGCAGAGAGTCAGACTTTTGCTTTCATTCTCTATTGTCTTCAATATATCTTCTCCTATACCAATTTTATAACCTTGCGATGAGAAAAGGATTCCTCCGTTTGTGTTGATATAAATTGTGAGAGGGAAGTTGTTAGAAAAATCGATCTGCAATGCTCCCGCTACCTCGTTCAGCAATTTCCTGTTGTTGTCGACGTTCCAGATTGTATTCTTAGGTAGTCCCTTGAACGCTGACGGGTCGAATGCTTTGCTCACTTTGTCGTCAGGTATGGAGAATAATATGCCGCCATCCCATTTGTCAAGTGCTTCTTTCACGGCAGGCAAGTCTTGCAGAATGTGCTTTGTTGGTTCCTTGTCAGGATCGGCAAAGAAAATGATAAAGCCTTTTCCGTTCGACAGTTCTTTGATTGTCTTCTTCGTATTCGCGTCGATATCGATAATGGTATTCGGGTCAACAATGCCTTGCACCTGAATGCGTCCTTCCACTTCCGGCAATCGAATTTGCTGAGCCACCGTTTCGTTTTCCTTCACTTCGAAGTATCGTGTATCTACCGTTACAGACCCGTCATTGGCTCTGCTGCCGATGGTGAGGCGATAATATCCGGCATCGACTGATTGTTTCGACGGATAGTCTCTAACATTGTTGAAGTTTAGAGTTACGAAGTCGCCCTCATCGAAGCGTGCAAGCGTGAAGTGTGTGCTGTATGCCGGCTTCACGATATTGCCCTCCGAGTTGAAGAACTCGACATAGCCTTTTGGCTTCTCGGCGGCTTGCTCTTCGAAGAATACGTCTATCCATTCGTTGTTGGCTGTATTGGCATATTGCGGACGTTGTGTAACATAGTCTATGCGGGCAGGTATACCCATCGACCGGCATAGAGCGACAAAGAATATATCACGCGATCTTTTGTCGGCAATTTTCAGTTCGTAAACGCCTTGTGGCGAGATGGCGCATTTGTAGTAATTCTCCGCATCATTTACCTTTATATTCTCTTTGATGTAGTTGATAACAAAACTCATATCGTGGCGAGCCTGAGAAATGAAATCGTCTGACAATTCTTGCTTGAAGAACCCCCTCCAAGGGCGAATCATTTCCACACCTATGCGAGGTGAAAGCACGTATTTGGTATAATATCCGTCTTTGTCATCGAGGTTCGATCCTTCTCCAAAGTGATCGTCTAAATATTCGGATGGAGTATCTCGCAGGTCTTTTTCTGACAGAGATTCTAAGAATGTGCACAAGTTCTTACTGTCCTTCTTGGCTGACATGAATGCTGATATAGATTGCCAGTTTCCTTGCGATTTGGATAGTAGATTCCACACCTTAGTCGTATCTAAACCGTTGTTAATCGCAAATTGTTTGGCTGCATACTCCTTGATGAACGTGCTCATGTATGCATTGCGCAACGAATCTTCGTAAGCGAGGCGAACGGCATTCTGTTGTATCTTCTCCTGTGCTATCTCTGGTGCACCCTGTTCCTTAGGTACTTCCATAACAAGAGATTCTTCGTACGTTTTGCCTGTGTTGTCTTTGATGGTTATGATAATCTCTCCGCTATCGGCAATATTCGATTTTGCGTATCCATATTTGTTACCCTTATTCGCCCATAGCAACAGGTCTCCGTTACCCGATACGATAGATGCTATGCCGCTGTCGTCGGTATCAATCGTGGCAATAGGGTAGAATTGTGCATAGTTGTAAACCTCAAATTTGACGGTAGCACCACTTACTGCATTGCCGGATTCGTCCACCACCTTCGCACTCACATGGCGTGTGTCGGCATAGTTGCCCAACAGATTGATGATCGAATAAAGATCAGTTTCCAAGGTCTTTGCTTCGGGGCCATTGTACAGTCCGAATACGTTGGTGTGTACCATCATTGCCCTTTTAGACGGTGCGGTAAACCATCCCACATTCAGTTCGGGTTCGGGCTCGCAAGCACCCATGTAATACCACTTACCGTCGATCCAGACTTCCACCCACGCATGATTGCTGTCGGTATGTGCCCATCGTGGGGTGTAGCACTGGCGTGCCGGAATACCTACTGCGCGTAAGGCTGTGGTGGTAAATGTTGACTCTTCGCCACATCGCCCCCACGAGGTTTTGATCAGCGCCAACGGAGCCGATGTGCGACCATCTGTTCCCCGGTATGTAACTTTTTCGTGGCACCAGTGGTTGACTTCGAGGGCGGCATC
>CALNCC010000161.1 GCA_937875275.1 uncultured Dysgonomonas sp.
CTTTGCATAGAGAGAGAGTTGACTCTTTTTTTTATTACAGAATATTGTCTATATTTGCAAGTAACACATTAAAAACTTACCAATTATGAAGAATCTCAAGAAAATTCCCCTGTTTTTATTATCGTTATGCCTCGCATTCACAGCATGCAGCAGCGACGACGACAACAACGATAACAACAATGGAGAAAAAAACACAATCCAACAACAGCAAGAGAAAATTAAAACTCAGCTGAACAACAACAAAAAAGTATCAGCCTTTGCCGAGGCCTTTAGCCAATTAGACCTCAGCAACAACACGGCTTCGAGGCTTGCCATATTCGCCGTAACGGATCAGGCTCTGCAAAATGCAGAGAAAGCCTCAGTAACCATTTCTCAAGCCTTGCTGAAACGCCACATTATAGCAAGTTCGCTCGACCTTACCTCACTGGCCAAGTACAAAAAGCTGGTTGCATTGAGTGGAGACACTCTACGGTTCGAGTACACAAACAGCAAACTGTATGTCAATGGCATCGAACTGGGCACGCCGAACATCGTAGGCAACAGCGTCATATTCGTCATCGACAGCGTGATGCCAAAAACCGATACCCCTACGCCAGAGGCTACGGACAAGCGTATCAAAAAACTTGTATCATCTGATGGAGACGAATCATTCGAATTCAGTTATGACAAAAGCAATCGCCTGTCCGAGTTCGTCGAACATCACGAAGATAAAACATTCGACAAAACAACACTGACCTACGATGCTGCGGGAAAACTAAGTAAATACACAAGATTCGACAGCGAGCTGAACGCCATCGACCTTGAGTGTGTGTTCGCATACCGCGACGACAACAGCATCATTTCCACATTTACCGAAATGGGTAAGAAGCCTGACTGCGATACTCTTTACATCAATGCTCAGACAGGACTGTTGGACAAGCTGACATACAGCGAATTTGAAATTAACTTCGAGTACGACGCCAACGGTAACAGAACCAAAACCGAAACAATGGGAGAGACGGCAACATATGCCTTCGACAATAAAAAATCGCTCCTTTCCAATCAGGGTGTACCTGCGTGGTTCTGGGTATACAACGAAGAAGAAATCTTCGACTACTATGCCGGAGCAAACAACGTCATGAAATGTGTAGAGTCTGGGGACGACGTGGACGTTTTCTCTTACCAATACGACAACGATGGATATCCGGAGCAAATAAGTATTAACGGCGAAGCAAAATACACAGTGGAATACGAAACATTCTAAACACCACTATTTTACTATAAACCGAAAACCGATTCTCAGCAGAGAGTCGGTTTTCTGCTTTTTTTGCTCATACATTACTACCCCCGATCCCAATATTTCATTACCTTTGGTAGAATAAAATTATATATTGAAACTATGGCAAAAGATATACTGGCTTTGAAGCCCTCGAAACTTTGGGAGTGTTTCTACTCACTCACTCAGATTCCTCGCCCCACAGGACACACTGCGGCGGTGTGCAAGTACCTGATAGAGTTCGGCAAATCGTTAGGATTGGAAGTCGAACAAGACGAAACAGGCAACGTACTGATAACCAAACCGGCATCGGCAGGGATGGAAAATGCGCCGACTGTCATCCTGCAATCGCACCTCGACATGGTGCCGCAGAAAAATTCACATGTCGATCACGATTTTGAGAAAGACGCTATCGACGCATATATCGACGGCGACAAAGTGCGTGCGCGCTCCACAACACTCGGTGCCGACAACGGAATAGGCGCGGCGGCGGCAATGGCTATACTTGCCGACAATACATTGACACACGGCAAAATAGAGGCACTCTTTACCATCGACGAAGAGGTGGGGATGGTAGGCGCATTTGGGCTACAACCCGGATTCTTGTCGGGCGACATTCTGCTCAACCTCGATACCGAAGAGCTGGGCGAACTGTGTGTCGGTTGCGCCGGTGGTGCTGACGTAAATGCCGAATGGCAATACAAAGACGCAGAAGTGCCGGCAGGCGACATCGCCTACAAAATAAGCCTCACAGGACTACGCGGAGGACACTCGGGTACGGAAATACACTTAGGACGCGCCAACGCCAACAAGCTGATGTTCTATCTGTTGAAGGAAGCCGTAAGCAGCTACGACGTTCGCCTGTCGCACATCGATGGCGGATCGTTGCGCAATGCCATCCCTCGCGAGGCATTTGCTATCGTAGCCTTAGTCGAAGAATACGAAGCCCGATATGCGGAAGAATACAAAGCCGTTGAACAAAAAATATCGCTCAAAGCCGAGAAAACGGCTCTGCCTGCAACATTGATTCCCGAAGAAATTCAGGATGCCCTCATCAATTCGGTTGTTGCCTGCCAAAACGGAGTCATCGGCATGCTTGCCGACGAGGCATTCGACGGCATTGTGGAAACGTCTACCAATCTGGCGTCGGTGAAATCGAAAGAAGGAGAGATTGTGGCGCAGATGCTTGTCCGCAGTTCGTCCGACGACCGCAAAGAGGAAGTATGTTCGAGCCTCGAAAGCGTGTTTGCCCTTGCCGGAGCCAAAGTGATAATAGACGGCGTGTATCCGGGATGGCAGCCCGACGCTTCGTCAAAAACACTGTCGGCGATGGAGTCGCTTTACAAGGAGATGTTCGATGAGGATGCTAACGTTGTTGTTGTGCATGCCGGACTCGAATGCGGCATCATACTCGGCAGCACACCGGGATTGGATATCGTCTCTTTCGGCCCCACAATCCTCAACGCCCATTCGCCCGACGAATATGTGGAAATAGATACCGTTGAGCCATTCTACGAATATCTGATAAAGACATTAGAGAGATTGAAGTAAACGATCTGAACAAAGACGAAAGACGAGATACTTAAAACAACCGGCCGGGTAGAGAACAACAACCTCTATCAGGTCGGTTTCTTTTTCGTAACAACTTTTTTCATCAAAAGAAGAAATACTTCGATATTTTTCATAACTTGCGCTATGTTAATCCTTTTACTTGGAAAAAACTAAAAAACAAACGCATATGAAAAAGACTATCTCACTATTGTTGGCTAACCTACTTTTCGTGGCAGCCTATGGACAATCGACTCTTCCAGCCGTTTCGTTGAAGGATATAATAGGTAAACACACTTTAGAGAATCACGCAAAATCTATCGAGCTAAACTATACTGTGCCTAACGAATACACAGCGTCTCCGGAGGCAGTCGGTTTCTCATATACTGAAAATCCGAAAGAGCTGTTGAGGTCGATAATATTTGCCAATACCGTTACATCCGAATGGACACATCAAGATGGCGAATGTGTTTTGTTTATAACATGTAGCGGAGACGGGAATACTTCAAGGCTGATAGACAAAGATGTTTCTCAGATTGATCGTAGTACTTTTAGTCTGATAGGACATAACTTGAAAATTGTGGACACTTTCAAATATCCGACAACTGACGAAATGGAGCAAATCAACAAAGCCATAACCTATTGGCCGGAAAAGAAAGCCAAGAAAACATTTAATGCACAACACGTTATCACATACCCACTCAA
This sequence comes from uncultured Dysgonomonas sp., assembly GCA_937875275.1. GTDB lineage: Bacteria > Bacteroidota > Bacteroidia > Bacteroidales > Dysgonomonadaceae > Dysgonomonas. The sequence continues at coordinate 3,509 of CALNCC010000161.1, forward strand.
CGAAGCGAAAGCTGTATATAAGGGCAAATATACATTGGTCGAAAATTGGTTCATTTTAAAATGGGGGCACAGGCTTTCTGTTTCTTTCTTGGTAACAGACAATGGACTAAAAAATTTAGACAAGTACAAAAAAGATATAGAGAAGTCGTTTAAGTTCAACGATTGATAAGTGAGAGGAATTGAATAACAACAGGTTCATTTTATTAGGTTTATATATAATTACTCTCTCGTTTTTTTCATGTAACTCTAATGTAACACAAGAAAACAGAAACGAGCCGATAGTCATCTGTGATTCAATCATTAATCTCAATGAAGACTACGGATCTTCTCTTTTTGATACTATCACAAACAGGTTTGTCTATTCGGTTGTAGACAAAATGCCTGAGTTTCCAGGCGACAAAATAGAATTTCATAAATATCTTTTTAACAACTTTGAATATCCTCAATTACAAACAGAGATGCAAACGACTTTCAATCTGCAATATGTTGTTGATATTGACGGGAAAATGATCGGCGAAAGGATAACGAAAAAAACAAACTCACAATTAACTCTTGCTGAGAGAGAATTGCTGAATTGCGTGAAAAGTATCTCTAATAAATACAAATATAAGCCGGGAACATTAAACGGAAAACTTGTTCCTGTTTTAATTACCCATTCTATCAAAATTGAATTGAATCGATAGAGAAGTCGTTTAAGTTCAACGATTGATAAATGAGAAGAAAAAATACTATAAAACAAAACCCCACTGCGAAGTTTCGTGATGGGGTTTTTAATTTGTAAGGAAATCCTCGTACAATTCATACAGCCGCTTGCGGAGATGAAGAACCGCATATCGTTTCCGAGAGATCAATGTATTGACGCCGATGCCCGTAGCTTCCGATATTTCTTTGAACGAAAAGCCTTCGAGTTCTGTAAGTTCGAAAACATTGCGCTGCTCGTCGGGAAGCTCGCTGAGAGCTACATCAAGTTCTTCCCATATCAACGCTTTCAAGAAATCTGTTTCCGGCGAATCGGACGAAAGTATCGTATCTGTCAGCTCTCTCACAAAGCCTCCATCCTCTGCGCTACTGTCGGGCAACGACACGTCTTTCTTCTTGCGGCTGCGATCTATTATCTGATTGCGCGCTACGGAATAGAGCCAACTCGAAATCTGCTCAATCGGGTTTTCCTCCAAATCAATCTTGCTGAGTTGATAAAACACATTTTGGAGAATATCCTCACAATCCTCTCGCGAGGGGACTCTCTTAGCGATGAATCCCCACAACGGAGAGCGATATTTTTGATATATATCAGCTATCTCCCTTTCGCGCAACAAATCTTCGTTCTTCGACTCTTGCATCAGTTATTTTTCGTCTTCCGATCCTTTTCTATCACAACTGCCCCGAAACTTATTGAACATCGCCTCACGGATAAAATTGCGACGCTCGTCAGGCGACATGCCCTTCATCGCTTCACGAAAAGCCTCGCGCTCCTCGCTGCTGTGCCCTAAGCCGAATCCGTGACGGTGGTGGTCGGCATGATGATGGTGGTGTCTCCAACCATGCATCCGATGACCAAAACCGCCAAACAACAATTTGCACAACACCAACAACCCGGCTGCCTGCCAATAGTTGATCGCCGACCATCCGATAACCGAAGGTATCAAAAGATTCCACAACACCATCACAATTGCTATCGCAGCAGCTACCACTGCAATAAAGGCTAAAACGTGCCAAACTTTTCTTCCTTTTTTCATCATTCTTATCATTTTTTTTACTGATTACTAATTTTTATTTCATTATCGACTCTATGATTCCCATCGAGCACGACCGCTGGCATCTGCCACATTCCATACATCTTTCAGGATACTCAATCACAGCATAAATATCTTCTGCCGTATATTTCAACGCTATGATTCCCAACGGGCACACCTCGGCACAAACTCCGCAACCGACACACATCTTGGGTGGAATGTATAAAGATATACTTCTCTTTTTCTTCCAAAACATTTTACTCCTTTTATCTATTACTCTCATCAAAATTTATTCGGTATACCTTAGCTATATTGGAAGACGAATGAGGTGAAAGAATATTTTAAGAATTTCGAAAAAAAACTCTTCTTCCCTCTTTTTTTTAGGTATGATTTATACTATATCCTACCTTTGTGCGATTTATATAGTAAACATCCATTTCCGCCCTCGATGAGATTCTTCGTTTCGCTCATATTGCTTTTTTCGCTTGCCTGTTTCTGCTATGGGCAGGAAGACAGCACATACATAAAAAAGCACGACGAGCAGATCGCCATAAAAGTGTTCACGTCGAAAAACTATATCTATCTCAATCAGGAATTAGGAGAAGAAGTCAAATTCAATTATCGCCCTAACAATCCGCCTATTTTAGGGCTCGGACTGTCGATCAACAATACGATCATCGACCTCAGCTACGGCTACGGATTCAAGTTTATGAGAAACGGCGAGCACGGCAAAACTTACGCCGTCGACTTCCAACTGCACAACTACGGACAAAAATTTGTGATCGACCTCTTTATACAAAAATACAAAGGCTTTTATCTCGCAGACGAAGACAATAATAACAGCCTCATAGCCCTGTGCCCCGACTTACAGGTGCGCCAATACGGACTCTACGGGCACTATGTGTTCAACAACAAGCGGTTTTCGTACGGCGCAGCCTTCGTTCAGAACAAGAGGCAAAAGATATCGGCAGGCAGCTTTCTGTTGGGTGGTGGCGTCTATCTGACCAAGATACAATCGGACGGATCGTTTGTCCACAAAGGAAAAACCACGATTCGCAACATGCAATTCGGCATCAGTGCCGGATATGCCTACACGTGGGTGCTCGGCTCTAAATGGTTTATCAACGGATCGTCTACCGTAGGCATCAACTTTGGCAACGAAGACGCAAAAACAATAGGCAAAGGAAAAATAGAAGTATATCCGACATTCTTCCCCCGCATATCGGCAGGATATAATCGCAGTTCGTGGTCGTTGGGCATGTCGTATATCGGCAACATTGTTTTCCCTTCGTTCTCGGACAAATACAACGTCAGCCTCAACTCGGGTACTGCCCAAATCACATTTACCCAACGTCTCAACCTCTCTTTCCTCTCCAAGAAAGACGGCACTACAAAGATACCGTCGCTACTCGTGCGCCCATAAAGGAATGTAGGCTTCTTTATCTATAAAGTAAAAATTCAAAAACACTTTATATGAAACAGATAGAACTTTACATCGACCGTCAATTGTGCGACGTGGGCAACGCCAAAGATTTCAACATCGACCTCAAACGCCAGTTTATCAACCCTGCCGAACTGAGCGTGAAAGATGCCCAGAAGTCGTACGAGATAGAACTGCCGGCAACGGAGACCAACAACCGCATATTCAAGCATGTGAACATAGAGGAAGTGAGCGGAAAATTTACACGATACTACGACGCGCTGCTCATTGTGGGAGGCATTACCATCCTCGACGGGCAGTTTCGCATGAGCGAGATTACGCCGCACAGTTACAAAGGCAATCTGGGAGTGCCCGCCAAGAAAACCGTGTCGGAACTGTTTGGAGACATGACACTTGCCAACCTAAAGCCGTGGACAACTCCCTTTCGCGGCTCCGAGTCTATTTCGTCTTACAACAAACTGACCGACCAAATTCCCGACTGCATTTTCCCGTTAGTCATCTACGGATTGTTCAACAAGTCGGCAGAAGGGAACAGGGAGGAGATAGACAGCAACACCACCTTTTCGCTTACCGATTTTCCTCCGTCGATCAACTGCATGGAAACTATAAAGCGCATCTTCGATGCAAAAAACATGGAGATATCAGGCTCTGCCTTCAACGACGAACGGCTCACCAATCTGTATATGTCGTATGCCAACTCGAACGAATATGCCATGCCCTTCAACTATGGAGACATGGCGTCTGTCTCGCTCAGCGGAAAGTGGACTAACTGCAATACTCAAATAGCTGGAGGAAAAATAGACGACTGGATGAATATAAACGAAGACAAAGAGGACAATGAGGACATTGACCCCAACGATCACGATGCGAGAATCCTATATTACAACAAAAATCTGTTCAACCTGAAATCGGAGGTAGGCAACACAATCACAATAGGCAACAATGATGCTGAAATGTACAGGGACAATAAGATTATCGTACCATACAGCGGATTATACAAAATTGTATTGAATGCGAATATCATGCTCGACCAAACTCACAGCGGCCGCGACTGGAGGGCGACCAATTCGGACGGAACAACCTCTGTGATAGTGGTTTCTCCCCAAAAAGGTTCGGGCTCATCATCAAACATCAAGAGCCACCGATTCGAGGTTAAGCTCTTGCGCAGCATCGACGGCGAAGAAATAGATAACAAAGAACTGAAATGGGACAACCGTTTTCATTGGAACAATCAGTCTCAAGATCCGAGCACTACCTCGGGCTTGCCGCAAAGCTATTCGGGTGTGTACCCCGAAGCCGGGGGCGTGAACTTTATAGACCCTGCGCAAAACAAAAATTACCTGTGCGGACTGGCATGGGGGAAAACGCTGCGCGACGGATGGAGAGCCGACTACAACCCGCGCGACACGCAACCCGTCTATGGCAACCCTACTGCAATAAAAAATGGAAAAACGAATTTACCTTTTGGAGAAAAGCATCAAGCAATCGCAGCCACACAATCCAATCGATACGGATATCTTGGGGGGGAAACGGGTCCCGATCCCGTGTATAACGTGTCGGTAGCCAATGCGCCTGCATGCTATGCCAAACTGACTGAGGCGTCAGCCTTCAAAGGGGAGGGGCAGGTGTCGCAGGTGGTGTGGCTCAATGCCGGCGAAGAGCTTACGCTGCACACGGTGTCGGACGAGGCAAGCCTGAGCCACAAGAGGGGATGGATACATCACTCTTTGACATTCGACCTCAGCGTCAGTTTCTTTAAGGAAAATGCCGACTGGATAAAAATAGACGCCGACCACAATTCGACGGGCAACATGAACTGGAACGACGACACCGACCTGAAAGGAAATATCGACCTCACACGCTTTTTGCCGCAAACGGCGAAGGCAAACGATTGGGTCGAAAACTTCTGCAAAGCCTTCAATCTGCAATTAACACAAACCGAAGAAACACGCTTTGAACTGAACACCAAACCGCAACAAAGCATCAACACATCGCTGACGATAGACCTCGACCGACGGGCAAATGTAAACCACCGCACCAATTCGTCGTTGCAGCTGCCTGCACTCTACGACATAGGTTTTACCTGCAAAGACAACGAGCAGGGATACCAACTGTCAGACAAGGACACGGGGGGCGGAAAATTCTATACCGACAGCATGGAGACATCGAAAATAGAGCAAAAATCGAACTTCTCGTACAATTGGTTCAAGAGCACAGATGACAGTACTAAAAATAAATCGTTCGATTTCCCCATCATCACCGAGCAAGAAATATGGAACACCGCTGAATCGTACACCGAACTGCGAAAGAAAAAGTATTTCAATCAGCCTCAACGTTTTTGGTACAGGCAACAAGACGCAGACCGATTCTACCCTGTACGTATCGGCAGCAGCAACAACGCCACCGACACCATACTGCTGAGCGAAAAATATGCAGGCGAAAAGGATATGGTGCTCAACTATAAAAACGAGCCTGACTCCATTTTAAGAAATTATTTCACTATATTTGCCGATGCAGGCAACCATTACACCGAGGTAGAATGTTTCCTGCTGCCCGAAGAATACAGTATTTTGGGACATAGCCTTGTGCGATTCAACGGAGACACTTACTATGCATCCGAGATTGACGGCTACGACCCCTTAGGGCAAAACAAAGCACGACTGAAACTGATAAGAAAAACGATATGAAAAAACTACTTTACATTCTATTCACCGTATGCCTGTTCACAGCTTGCTCGTCTGACGACGGAGACGACAACGACAACAATAACAACAACCAGAACAAGGAGTTTAAGTGGAACGGAGACTGGAACGACCCGAACGACCCCAACTATGTGGAAGGTGGATACAATCCAATCGTCGGACTTTGGGAAGACACATCTGATTCTGAAATTAGATTTAAGTTCAGTATCGACTTTAAAGAAACTAGATATATTTGGGATAAAAAAACGAGTAAATATGTACCGAATGAATCTGAAATTTATATTATAAATAATACTGCTTTTAGAACTGATAGGTATATCTACGCAAGATACAAATTTGTAGATGGGAAGCTACTGTTGAATCAATTATCAAATAGTGGTAAGATTATGGACGACAAATGGTATGAATACAAGAAAGTAAAAGAATGAAAAAACTACTTTAGATAAACAACAAGGGGCACTAAAAATGCCCCTTTGTTATTTTTATCCTCATCGCAAAGCGTTCAATCAGCCGACTGAGAAACGGTTATTGCATAAAAACAGTTTCCTGCCTGTACGCCCAAAGTGAGCATTCGTGGCAATGAAGAATCATTTGCTTTTGCAACTATCGTCAGAGTACTGTAAGTGTCCTTTGTGATGGTAAACCACTCACCGCCTATTTTTTTTATTTCCTCGTCTGCACCCTCGTCGTATATCACATTCGGATTGTCCCAGCCTTTTATCTTCCCTCTCTCCACCTCAAAGTCGGGGTTGTCATACAAGCCGATAACCTCGCCTTCGATATGGATATAGTCTTCCATCCACCACCAGTCGTCCTTCGCCTTCAACGTCTGTTTGCCGCCCTTAGCCGCAAACTTGACATCTTGTTTATCAAATTTTTGGGGCTGGGAGCATAATCCGTCCGGCTCGGTCTTGTCTTCATCGCATGATGAAAACAGAAAGGCTATCGACAGAAACGACAAAAGAGTAAACGTCTTCATCTGCGGTCGGTTTTTATTTCTTATCGTGTTTCCTCACCCACTCTATCAGCAACAAGCATCCGGGAACAGCCATGTAGCCATGATCGAAACCTTCTACCTCGTAGAGCGTTACATCTTTGTTGCCAAACGAGCGGATAATAGACTCTAAGTGCAGGTTCTCTTCATAGCGAGCCGTCATCTCTAACCGACGGTCGCCCGTAACGAGTAATATCGGAGGCAGACCGGCTCTCACCTGATTCAGCGGAGCATATTTGTCTATAACAGGCAGATTCATAGGGATGCCCCTCTCTTTGCGAATCGTGTAGTGCGTATTTGTTTGTCCGCTCAGTGGGATCAATCCTTTCAGTTTGTCGGCATCCACACCATGCTTTGCAAGGTACGCCTTGTCGAGACCAACCATCAGGGTAAGATACCCTCCTGCCGAATGCCCCGCCAGATAGATGCTCGACGGATCGCCGCCATAGGCCTCTATATTCTTGAACACCCACGCCACAGCCTCTGCCGCATCTTCGATATATGCCGGATTGCTCGCCTTGGGATGCAAACGATAGTTGGGCGAAACCACCGCAACGCCTTTGTTCTTCAACTCGTTGGGCAAGTCTTTCTGTCCACCTTCGAGCCCTCCGCCATGTAGCCATACGACAGTCGTGAAGCCTTTTTTCCCTTCGGGGTAATAGACATCCAGCACGCAACGTTCTTTGCGGTACTCGTCTTTCTCGGCGGCATCGATATACGAAATGTTTTTTTCGTGTTTATACGTTGTCTGTTGTGCAGACAGTGTTAGTGCAAACATGCACAATGTCAATAATATAAATTTTGTTTTCATGATATATTATATGCTTCCCGTTATTGATAAAAAGTATATCAGCAATGTGATTAATAATGCTGCCGCAGCCGACGTTACCAAAGCTATGAACAGGATGGTCTTTCGGTGTTTTTTCTTTACATTTTTCATGGCATTAACAATTTGATGGTTATTATTTTTTCTTCGTCGGCGAAGCTCCTCGCTTCGGTGGTTTGCTCGTCGGTTTATTCGACGCCACCTTCGACTTACCCACCCTCAGCCCGCTGGCAGGCTTGCCTTTCGTTTTCGGCTTTGCAGGTTTTTCAAAGTCCGGCTTGTATGCGCCCCCCGATGCAGCCTTTGGCTTGTCGGATTGCTTTGCCATTTTGGCTACAATGCTCGCCTTGCGATAATCTTTCTTCAGGTCGGCTTGTTCCAGCGCTCGGTTAAATTTCTTGTTGCTACTCTCGGCATTCTTGCCCTGATCGGTCCGAATCTTCGAGCATGTCGAACAGCCCTTCCAACTCGGGATCGGTAAGGTTGCGCCAGTTGCCCTGTCCGAGACTCCCCAACTGTATATTCATTATCTGTATGCGCTCGAGCTTGACCACGTCGTAGTCGAAATATTCACACATCCGTCTGATCTGTCTGTTCAGCCCTTGTATGAGCGATATGCGAAACACAAAAGGGTTTATCTTCTCTATCTCGCATCGGCGGGTAACCCGGTCGAGAATGGGCACACCGTGCATCATACGTGTCAAGAAATCGTCGGTCAGAGGTTTGTTTACCTTCACCAAATATTCTTTCTTGTGGTTGTTGCCGGCTCTCAAAATCTTGTTAACGATGTCACCATCATTGGTCAGAAGAATCAATCCCTGCGAATCTTTATCTAAACGCCCGATGGGAAATATGCGCTGCTCGTGGCTGATAAACTCTACAATATTGTTTTTCTCTTGCAGATCGGTGGTGCTGACCACTCCTACCGGTTTGTTGAAGGCAATGTAGACAGGCTCTACCTTGTTGACGATGAGCTCACCGTTTACCTTCACCTTCTGTCGGGGAAGGACACGCATCCCTATCGACGCACGTCGCCCGTTGATTGTAACTTTGCCGTTTTCTATCAAACGGTCGGCTTCGCGACGAGAACAAAATCCCGAGCTGCTTATGTATTTATTTAGTCTGTATTCCATTTATCTGAAATTGTTACAATCGTTTATTTTACTGTTGCAAAGATACGAAAAGGCGGGAGCAATTGCGGGTGCTTGCGCACGAAAATTACCGAGCCGCATCCTATTATTACGTAAATATAGAGAAAAACTCCCAAAAAAACGGATAACTTACATATGGGTATGAATGATTTTCCATTCACTTTTCACTTTCGAATAAACGATAGTCCATGCAAATTTGCCGGTCAGGAGACGCCCATCTTCGAGTTCTA
>CALNCC010000162.1 GCA_937875275.1 uncultured Dysgonomonas sp.
GTTTTATCGGTTCCAACTTTGTGAAACACATGCTTACCTCACATTCCAATGCAAAATTGATTATATTCGACGCTCTCACATACGCCGGCAATCTGGGCACATTGAAGGATGAACTCAAAGATCCGAGAGTCGTATTCGTAAAAGGCGATATTTGTAGTGCAAGCGACGCAGAAAAAGTATTTGAAAAACATCAGATAGACTATGTTGTAAACTTTGCCGCAGAAAGTCATGTAGACAGAAGTATAGAAAATCCTCAATTATTTTTACAGGTCAATATACTCGGCACACAAAATCTGTTAGACACCGCAAAAAAATTCTGGACAGAAGGAAAAGACGAAAACAACTATCCTATCTGGCGCAAGGGTGTCAAATTTTTGCAAGTATCGACCGACGAAGTTTATGGATCGTTGGGTGATGAGGGCTATTTCAGCGAAACCACCCCACTCGACCCACGCTCGCCATACAGCGCCGCCAAGACAGGCGGCGATCTCATAGCCAAAGCTTATGGGGAAACGTATAAAATGCCGATAAACATCACGCGTTGTTCCAATAATTACGGACCTTTTCACTTCCCTGAGAAATTGATACCACTGATCATAAAAAATATTTTGGAAGGAAAAAACCTGCCTGTATATGGAGACGGTAGCAATGTGCGCGACTGGCTCTATGTAGAAGACCACTGCAAGGCTATCGACATAGTGCTGCACAAAGGACGAATTGATGAAGTGTACAACATCGGCGGACACAACGAGAAGACGAACATAGATATCGTAAAACTTGTGATAAAAACAATCCATGACATCATGGAGAAGCAACCCGAATATCGCAATACGCTAAAGAAAAAAATTGTCGACAACAACGGTACAATAGACATCAGTTGGATAAATAACGACCTGATCACTTTCGTGAAAGATCGTCAGGGGCATGATAAGCGATATGCTATCGACCCCAACAAAATATCAACCGAATTGGGCTGGCTTCCCGAAACCAAATTTGCCGACGGGATCGTAAAAACTATTTACTGGTTTCTCGACAATCAAGACTGGGTAAACGATGTTACTTCGGGCGACTACATGAAATATTACGAACAAATGTATTCCAACAGATAAAACCAAGCAATTGCTCTATTCTTATGGAATATTTAAAAAATCATCAATTACAAGACTGTAACTCGTTCAAGACAAAAGCACTTGCCAAACTATTTTGTGCACCAACAAATGTGGACGAACTCATTTGTTGCCTGAAAGAATTTCGGAACGAAGAAAAACTAATTATCGGGGGTGGATGCAATTTGTTCTTCACACAGGATTATGACGGGCTTGTCATCAAACCCTCACTTCGTGGAATAAAGGAAATTTATCGAGACAACGATGTTGTCAGATATGAGGTTATGGCTTCCGAAGATTGGGATTCGTTTGTCGCATTTTGTGTCAGCAACAATCTGTCGGGATTAGAAAACTTATCGCTCATTCCCGGATCGGTAGGCGCATCTCCGGTGCAGAACATCGGTGCTTACGGAGCCGAAGCCAAAGACTGCATACATGAAGTATCGGCATTGAATATCGACACTTGCCAACTAAAAACGTTCAGCAATGAAGAATGCGGGTTTGCATACCGAGACAGTATATTCAAACAAACAGGCAAATATATAATCGTATCAGTAGTTTATGAATTGAAGCGAACATTCTCATACCGTCCCAAATACGCTGACCTGAACAAAGCATTGGAGTCTAATGCGGCTCCTACGATAGAGGATGTAAGGCAAGCCGTAATAAAAATACGGGAACAAAAATTGCCTAACGAGAAAGAACTGCCCAACTGCGGCAGCTTCTTCAAAAACCCATATATAACCGTCGCTCTCACCGATAAGATTAAAGAAGAGTATGACAATCTGCCCATCTACCCCCACAAGGAAGGTTGGGTGAAAACGTCTGCCGCTTTCCTTATCGATCGGGCAGGATTTAAAGGTGTGCGTGATGGCAATATCGGCACATACCCCAATCAGGCATTGATCATCGTCAACTACGGAGCAACGGATGGAAATGAGATCATCAGATTTATGCAATCGATACAACAAGCCGTCAAGGAGAAATTTAGCATTCAACTTGAACCGGAAGTCAGAATATTTTAAAAACCATTAATCTAAATAATACAATGGCATCTTTTATCATCGAAGGCGGTTGTCGCCTTAGCGGAGAAATCACTCCACAAGGAGCTAAAAACGAGGCTCTACAAATCATCTGTGCAGTATTGCTTACGCCGGAAGAAGTAGTTATTGAAAACATCCCCGACATTCTCGACATAAACAACCTCATCGCCTTGCTTTGCGACATGGGAGTAGAAACAAAACGCATAAACGAAGGTACATGGTCTTTCAAAGCCGAAAACATCGACTTGGAATACCTCGAATCTCCCGAGTTTATCAAGAAAAGCTCATCGTTGCGAGGTTCAGTTATGATAGTCGGACCACTCTTAGCACGCTTTGGCAGAGCATTGCTTCCTAAACCCGGTGGCGACAAAATCGGACGTCGAAGACTCGACACTCACTTCGTGGGCATGCAAAAACTCGGAGCCGACTTCAGCTACGATAAAGACCGCCAACTATACGAAATCACAAAAGAAACGCTCAAGGGTACTTATATGCTTCTCGACGAGGCTTCTGTTACAGGTACAGCCAACATAGTGATGACCGCCGTCTTAGCCGAGGGGAAAACAACGATATATAATGCTGCATGCGAACCGTATCTGCAACAACTTTGCAAGATGCTCAACAGCATGGGTGCAGACATTACGGGCGTAGGATCTAATCTACTACATATCAATGGTGTGAATAAGCTATCGGGAACAAAACACCGCATACTTCCCGATATGATAGAAATAGGCAGTTTCATTGGGATGGCTGCAATGACAGGATCGGAGATCACGATCAAGAATGTATGTTACGACGAACTGGGAATGATTCCCGACATCTTCCGCCGCTTAGGTATCAAACTCGAACGGAGAAATGACGATATATTTATTCCCGCACAGGCCGCATACGAAATAGACACATTCATCGACGGATCTATATTGACCGTTTCTGATGCTCCTTGGCCGGGATTTACCCCCGACTTGTTAAGTGTCATTTTGGTGGTAGCCACACAAGCCAAAGGCAGTGTGCTGATACATCAGAAAATGTTTGAAAGCCGCTTGTTCTTCGTCGACAAACTGATAGATATGGGAGCACAGATTATATTGTGCGACCCGCATCGTGCCACAGTCATCGGAACAGGAAAACGCACTATGCGTGCCACCACGATGACTTCGCCCGACATACGTGCAGGTATCGCCCTACTCATTGCCGCAATGTGTGCCGAAGGCAAGAGCACGATACACAACATAGAACAGATAGATAGAGGATACCAAAATATAGATATAAGATTAAATCAGTTAGGTGCAAACATACTGAGAATGACCTAAGTGAATAAAACCAACTTTTATACGTACTAATTTTTTTATACAATGACTGAAAATGAAAAATACATCTACGACCATTTCATAACCAGCATTAAATCGGGTCTGCAATCGTTGGATGATGTTATTGATGAAACCCTCGAAATAGTTGAAGACGAAGGGTGGCAAAAAGAGATTGATGAAGAATGGGTAAGAAACGGAATCAGGAACGGGTATGCCAAACATATTGAGAGCAGTAAAGGCTGGCAGCACCCCACCGATCCAGAGAAATTACGTCAGGCATTCGACTCTCTTTGTAAAGAAAAAATAGTGGCACTGCACAATGCCGGATATACACAGTCCGAAGCCTTAGAAGACATCAGCGATGTGTGGCAGGACTTGGAGGATGCCTATATACAACCCATCGGCTATTGTTACTATCACGGGCAAGACCTGGACAGGGCAATCAACGATGGTGGACTGATGATCGGATTCTATGGCAAAAAAGAAAAGAACGACAAAGAAGCCATCATCATAGGGCACAAGGTAGTGAATGCACTCAAAGCTGTCGGATTTGATGTGAAGTGGAATCATGCCGCCTCGCAACGTATCGAAATACCCGATTTCAAATGGGAAAATGTGTTTACATCAGATGAAGATGTAGACTCGGAATGGGGATACGATAGAGTATTCAAAATGATGGAAGAGTAACCTAAGATTCTCTTCTTGACTAGTCCTAAATAAGCGTTAAAACCTATCATTTTTTGCAGCTATGTACAGTTTAATAATATGCTAAACGAGCCAAACCCACAAAAACAACTTAAACAACTGGATCAAGAAATTGCAGAACTTGAAAGCGGTGCAACTCAGAAATAAGCCCAAATATTAGAGTACTTGAATGAAAAAGGAGATGCCCTAACCGGTATCTCCTTTTTGTTTACTCAAGATGAGTCTTTATAGTATCAGATGATAATTATGTCATTGTTGTTTAGTTAACCGGCGTTAGAAGAACATCTCTATGAGATATTACGTACGGATACTTAGCATTTTCTCTCTTTAGATAATCTTCGTAGTATTTATTTGTCATTATACCTACTTGAAATGCTTGAGACGTTTTTTGTTTTTCTTTAGCTTTACCATATAATCGATAAACCCAAAGATGAGAAAAATCGGTGTTTTTATAATTGCTTAAGACGCTATTGTCGACAAGTTTGTCATCTATCCAAACGCCATACTTACTAGCATCTTTCCAAGATTCGAATTCATCTTCTGTTGGAACTTTTTTTGCTCGCGGAGGAAGTTTCTTGTTGAAAACAATTGATTGTTTTTCTCTTTGTGTGAAAGTCATTCGCATAAACAGTTCTTCTAAAGTTTTCTTGTCTTCTGTCGAAATTTTCTTGATTATCTCATTTGGCGCTATCATATTTTTACTGTATTGAGCAACAATGGCGGTATATTTAGCCAACTCATCGACAGAAAGTCCTTTACCCTCTTTGATATCTGATTTCCATTTTGGAGGAGTGAATCGAACTCCTTGTCCGATTCTTACATAATGTAATTTTGCTTGATCCTCAGACATCTTTTCGATTATTTCAATCATGCGATTTTTATCGTTTAGGGGCATCTTATCTGTATTCTCGGCCGCGTTTTTACCTCGAAGATCATATTTGTTTACAAATGCTACATATTCATCAATTTCTTCTTTGGTTGCCCCTTTACCATAGACAAAATTTGCGGGAGTTACGACTATGGGCTTGATAGAGTCTTGTGAATTGAACTTGACCCTGGTACTTGCTTTTACATTATGTGTATTTGTTTGGTCCTCAGACATAGTTCTTATTATTTTCAGGAGCCTTTCTTTGTCTCCTTCTGGTATTTTATCAATATTTTCCAAGACATTTTTGCCTGAAGTACTATATTTGTCTGACAAAGCTTTGTATTCATTAATTTCTTCTTTGGTCGCACCTTTGCCATAGACAAAATCTCCGGGAGTTATGATCATGGGCTTGATAGAGTCTTGTGGCATAACGTTAGAGATCTCTTCCACGACAATCTCCTCCTTATCAGAAATGTTCGTTTCCTTGGCAATAATTTTTGTGCTGAATGCGTATACTGCTGCTATGCAGACTGGGATGATGAGGCTTCGTTTCAAAAGGCTCATCTTGAAAGATGTTTTTTTTGTCATCATAATCAATCGTTTTTTAGTGAGTTTATAGTTTAGATTACTGGCCAGTTCGTGTCTGTTAGATTGTTTGTTTTCTTCAATCAGCATATACTTATATCGTATTATGTCGGACGAAGAATCTACTACCGCATTGTCGGCTAAGTATTCATGGTTGATCTTGATCGCCCTTCGGTAGAGGTATAGGAATGGATTGAACCAAAAGAAAATGAGGCAAAACTCGATGAAAAGAATATCAATCGTGTGTTTTTGGTTTATGTGAGCCATTTCATGCGTCAGAATTTCTTGCTCTATTTTGCCATCTTTGTAATTCTGTTTGTTCAGGTATATACAGTTGAGAAAGCTGTGAGGGGTACACTCCTCTTGTAATAAAATAATTCTTGTACCATCGGGCAGATATACCTCCTCCTCATTTTCTCTCAATCCATGCCATATGTGCCAAATGTTTCTACCAAAGCGTATTAGAAGTAAACAGCTAATGCACAATGAAATGTATATCAGTATGTTTTTTGTGTCGAAATCATTTCTCGGCTTTTCCGCTATTGGAACAAAGGATAGTTCTCCATCCGCTACTTCATTGTTTATGGCAACGCTTTCTCCTGTCATCACGTATTC
This sequence comes from uncultured Dysgonomonas sp., assembly GCA_937875275.1. Lineage (GTDB taxonomy): Bacteria > Bacteroidota > Bacteroidia > Bacteroidales > Dysgonomonadaceae > Dysgonomonas. The sequence goes on from CALNCC010000162.1 coordinate 6,230, forward strand.
ATATATCGGAGTCGGCTTGGCTTCTATCTCTATGGTAAGGAAGGGGAGAAGCATAGAAATCAGTATACTGAACACGAGATATAGCCGATTGAATCGGTGCATTTTGTCATTGTTCAGCAATAGGTAATATATGCCTAAGAAAATAGCTGAACACAGAATGGTTTTAAGAATGTAGGTCTCCATCTTCTCTCTTTTTTATTTCCTGATCGATAAGTTCTTTCAAATCTTTTAGTTCCGAATCGGTAAGCCCGCTGCTCTGGGTAAAGAAAGAAGCAAACTGTAACCGGGAATTACCGAAAAATCCTTCCACAAGATTATTCAGGTGTTTTGAGAAATATTTGTCTTTCTCAACGAGAGCGTGATATTGACGCGAGTTGCCAAACAGTTCGTATCCCACAAAACCTTTGTCTTGCATCCGCTTCAACAGAGTCATCACAGTTGATGGCGAGGGCTTGGGTTCGGGATATAAATCCATGATCTCTTTCAGGAATATAGGGCCGTACTCCCATATCATTTCCATAACTTGTTCTTCGGTAGTTGATAATTTCATAATCTACAAATGTTTTTGTTGATCTACAAATGTAGATATGTTTTTCGTATTACAAAATTTATTGTCAGTTTTTTTTCAATTTTACTTTTATTTTCTGAAATGGATGGGAGTAGAAGCTGTCGGTCGATATTTCGGGGAGAAAGGTTACGGTGGTTTGTCATTTTAATGAGATATGTACTATTATTAATGTTTTATTTTATATAATTCATGAACAATTTTGTACTTTTGCATCGGCTTAACATATCATAGATACATTAGCAATAAACTTGATTATATAATATTTATAGACAACGAACAATGGCTTTAAAATTTATTACTGCGGATGAGGCTGCCGCTCTCATCAATAATGGGGATAATGTAGGTTTTAGTGGGTTTACGCATGCCGGATGCCCAAAAGTAGTTCCGGGTGCAATTGCCAAAAGAGCGAAAGAAGAACATGGAAAAGGAAATCCATTTAAAATCAACGTATTCACCGGAGCTTCAACAGGAGATAAGTTGGACGGGGAATTGACTCGTGCCGAAGCTATCAATTTTCGTGCACCATATCAGACAAACAAGGATATGCGCAATGCCATCAATAACGGTGGTGTTAAATATTGCGATTTGCACTTGTCTACTATGGCGCAGGATATACGTTATGGATATTATGGTAAAATAAAGGCTGCTGTCATCGAAGCTTGTGATGTAACCGAAGACGGAGAAATTGTTCCTACTTGCGGTGTTGGTATATCTCCGACAGTAGCGCGTCTTGCTGATGTTGTGATTGTAGAATTGAATACTTGGAATCCGAAAGAGATGAGAGGTATGCATGACATACCTGAACCTCAAGACCCTCCTCACCGTAAGGATATTCCTATCTATGCGGTTCGTGATAAAGTAGGGAAATGTTTCATCAAGATAGATCCTGCTAAAATATATGTGGTAGAAACACATGTGCCTAATGAAGGCGGGCACTTTGCACCGGTAGATGAGGTTACTGCTCAGATTGGAAAGAATGTAGCGGACTTCTTCATCAAAGAAATGGCCGAAGGTCGTATGCCTAAATCGTTCCTGCCTGTTCAGTCGGGGGTAGGAAATATAGCTAATGCTGTACTTGCTGCTATGGGAGACAGCAAGGATATTCCGGACTTCGATGTATATACCGAAGTTATACAGGATGCTGTTATCGACCTCATGGAGTCGGGACGTGTTAAGTTTGCAAGCGGATGTTCACTTACTGTAAGTAATCCGTGTGTAGAAAAAATATATAAAAACTTAGACTTCTTCAAAGAAAGAGTACTTCTTCGTCCGTCTGAGTATTCTAACAATCCGGAAGTTGTTCGTCGTTTAGGTGTTATCGCTATCAATACCGCTATCGAGGCAGATATATTCGGAAACATCAACTCTACCCATGTCATGGGAACTAAGATGATGAACGGTATCGGCGGATCGGGAGACTTCACTCGCTCGGCTTATGTTTCTATCTTCGTAACACCATCGACAGCGAAGGACGGAAAGATCAGTTCTATCGTTCCTTTAGTTACTCACGAAGATCATAGCGAACACTCTGTTAAGATTATAATATCAGAATATGGAGTAGCTGACTTGCGTGGGAAATGTCCGAGAGAAAGAGCCGAAGAGATCATCAACAAATGTGCTCATCCTGATTATCGTCCATTGCTTCACGAATACCTTAACAGCAGCGTGAAAGGACAAACTCCATTCGATATGTACAATGCGTTTGCTTTCCACAAGGCTTTTGCCGAAACGGGAGATATGCACAATACAAAGTGGGAAAATAAGTAATCATCTATTCGAAATCATATTCGATCAGATATATAAATAAGAGTAAACCTTTTGGGGATTTCACCCGAAAGGTTTTTCTTTGTACCATATATAAAGCAAACTGTTTATGACTGTATTATACGAGGACAACCACATCATCATAGTAAACAAGACATCGTCGGAGATTGTGAAAGGCGACAAACCCGGCGACAAGCCATTGTCGGAGATTGTGAAAGAATATCTGAAACAGAGATACAACAAACCCGGCAATGTGTATATCGGAGTTACTCATCGCCTCGATAGACCGACGAGTGGTATAGTCATGTTTGCTAAGACCAGCAAGGCATTGCCAAGGCTCAACGATATGTTCAAAAACAAACAGGTGGACAAAACGTATTGGGCAATTGTAAAGAACCGACCAAAGCAAGACGAAGCCACGCTGGTTCATCATCTCGTGAGGAATGAGAAACAGAATAAGTCTTATGCATACGATAAAGAGAAACCCGATTCGAAACAAGCTATATTGCACTACAAACTCATAGCGTGTTCTACTCACTACAACCTGCTCGAAGTTGATCTCGAAACGGGTCGTCATCATCAGATACGCTGCCAGTGGTAAAAAATCGGCTGCCCAGTAAAGGGAGATTTAAAATACGGAGCTGAACGCTCAAATCCTGACGGAAGCATAAGCCTGCATGCTCGCAAGATATCGTTTATCCATCCTGTGTCGAAAGAGAAGATCGAAGTTGTTGCTCCTGTTCCGGACGATGTCTTGTGGAAAGCATTTGAGAAAGATGCTTAGAACCACCCCTTGCGTTTCATCATGACGCAGACAAATGCGATGATGCAGATAAATATCCCCCATGCACCTATGTATCCGTATTCGGATGCCAATTCGGGCATAGATTGAAAATTCATACCCCACACTCCGGCAAAAAACGAAAGAGGAATGAATATTGTGGAGACAATGGTCAGTTGTTTCATAATATTGTTCATCCTCAGATTATTGTTGTTGTAGTATAGATCCATGAGAGATGTCAATGCCTCATGGAATGAATCTAAGTTGCTCAATGTTGTTCTCAGTTTGTCGTCATAGTCGTTGAAGTATAACTTTCCTTTCTTATCTATCAGTTCATTTTCGGTCTGTAATAGGTTGTAAAACTCTTCACGGAAAGATGTTATCGACCGTTTGATGTGTGTATAGTCTACACGGCGTTTTCTCAGAGTACTTATTATGTCCGGGTCTTGATTTTTGGTAACCAAACAGTCTTCCATTTCTGTCAGTTGATCTTCTATCGACATCACGGTACTTGCATTCAGATTGTTGATTGTGCGCAGAAGGATATATAGTAAATATGATGCTTTTCCCTGCCTGATGAGTATTTCATTGGCTTCGAGGTTGACTTTTACATCTCCAAATATAGGCAGAGCTGATTCTTGAAAACTGACAAGAAAATTATCACCCAGTATAAACCCGATCTGCATATCGGTCAGATTGTTTTCTTTGTCGAGGAAGAAGCCCGAAATGAGGATGAAAGCAATATCTTCGTATACCACGACCTTTACTACTCGCTGATCGGCAAGCATATCTCTCACGTCGAAGCGTTGAAGCCCAAATTCGCGGCAGATGTTCCATATTTTGTCTCCGTCCGATATGCCGACAATCTTTATCCAGTTCATTTTGTCGGGATTGATCTCCGATTTCAAATTCGATGACGAAGTGATATCTTTCACTGTAAACTGCTTGGTGTCATACTGAATAATCTCTATCGAGGTAGGGATATTATTATCTCCTTGATACGTAGGTTGAGAAAATAGTTTTACCGGTTCATTATTTTTTCTTCGTGCCTTTTTTGTATTCTTCTTCATAGCAATCATTTTTTTATAAAGGTAACACAAGTTGCAGCTTTTTGTTGTGTTACTTTTTATGTATAAGAATCAATAGACCTTATTTATAGACAAAGATAAAATGATTAACCCAAATAATTGATATTTTGTAGTAATCGAAAAATCGAATATATTATCTTTGTATCAAAGAAAAGATTCCGTAAACTATTGTTTTTTATAAAAGACCCTCAAAACTATGAAAAATTTATTAATCACAATGTTGTTGGCATTGGCGGTATCCTTGAACTCCTGTGAGGAGGAAAATGATACACACATTATCTTAGAAGAAACAAGCAAGACTTTATTTTCCGGAGAAGAATATGCTATTAAGGCTTCCTCTGATTACAAAATTACCTATAAATCATCAGATGATTTTGTGGCGAGCGTAAGTGTTACCGGAAAAGTAGCCGCTTACAACGTAGGAGAGGCTGTTGTAACATTGAGCAATGGAACTGAAGAAAAGGAATTTAAGGTTTTTGTTGCTCCTAAATATGATCTTTATCCTGATCCGATTCTCGATTTTGGTATGTCTAAGACTAATCTCGTGAAGAAGTTAGGGACACCGAAGGTAGAAAAAGTTATGGATGAATATGAATATATTGCCTACGAGGGAAAATCCGATAATGTATCCAATATTGTATATTTCTTTGTCGACAATTTATTTGTTCAGGTTACACTTGAAATGTTGGATGAAAAGACAAAAGATCTGATGCCCTTTTTGCATGAAAGATATATGTTTTTATCAACGATAGATGATCCTGAATATGGTGGGGCTATGGAGTATTTTGTAGATTCTAATGACTATGAGAAAACGACCAAATGGATTGTAAATTGGATGCCTACGTCTGAATACAGATGTATCTCGTATATGGAATATGATTATAAACCGCTGAAAATGGGTACAAAACGTTATACAAGACCTTTTGACGTATATAGATAAGGGTTAATGATTTATTTTCAAATTCAAAAGAAAAACAAACTTTGGTTTGACGAAAAAAGGATGTTGCTATTTGGCA
>CALNCC010000163.1 GCA_937875275.1 uncultured Dysgonomonas sp.
TGGGTGTGTAAGCTTATCGGGCAAACAGCCGTAATTGGCGAAATTATCGCCGGGGTTATTTTGGGACCATCCTTCTTCGGATATTATTTCCCTGAGATATCAGCTGCCATTTTCCCTTCGTCATCGTTGGGCAATATCGGCTTGTTGAGCCAGATAGGGTTGATTCTCTTCATGTTCATAATAGGGATGGAGCTGAATCTGAAAACGATAAAAAACAAAGCAGAAGATGCAATCTTTATAAGTCATGCCAGCATCGTATTCCCGTTTTGCCTTGGGGTGATGCTTGCCTATTTCTTGTACGAAGAATTTACTCACGGAGGGGTAAGCTTTATCGCATTTGCGCTGTTTATGGGTATTGCCATGAGTATTACCGCCTTTCCGGTGCTCGCCCGCATAATACACGAGCGGGGATTGAATAAGCAACCGATAGGCGCCATTGCTATCACATGTGCCGCCGTAGACGATGTTACGGCGTGGTGTCTTCTTGCGGCCGTAATAGCTATCGCCAAAGCCGGATCGTTCCTCAGTTCGCTATACGTTATCTTATTGGCTGTGGTGTATATTGTGCTCATGTTTCAGGTCGTTCGCCCCGTGTTGCAGCGGATAGTCGATTTTCAGCAATCGCGGAGTAATATATCTAAATCTGCCGCCGCAATATTTTTTATCATGCTGTTTGTTTCGGCATGTATTACCGAACTGATCGGTATCCATGCTCTGTTCGGAGCATTTCTTGCCGGTGTTATGATGCCTGCAGACAGTCGATTCAGAAACTTGTTGACCGAGAAAATAGAATATGTAACCCTCATCGTTTTGTTGCCCTTGTTTTTTGTCTACACCGGACTGAGAACCGAGATAGGGTTGTTGAACAATGCGCATCTGTGGCTCGTTTGCGGGCTGATAACTGCCGTCGCGGTTGTAGGCAAATTTTTGGGTAGTGCGCTGGCTGCACGCTTTGTGGGTATCAACATGAAAGACAGTCTTACCATCGGCGCATTGATGAATACACGAGGGTTGATGGAGCTTGTGGTGCTCAATATCGGTCTCGACTTGGGAATCCTCAGTCCTCAGGTTTTCGCCATGATGGTGATTATGGCATTGGTAACAACGTTTATGACATCGCCAAGTTTGTCGATAATAGACCGTTTGTTCAAGAAAAGAGGAAATGAGGAATACCTGTCGCAAGAGAGTGAAAAGAAATATAAAATACTGATTCCTTTTGCGAGCAGTTACAGTGGGAAAAAGTTGCTCAATATCGCCAGTTTCATATCGAAGAAAGAACCGGCAACAACCGAGATGACTATGCTGCACGTATCGGAAGGAAACATTCTGCACCAGTATAATGTACAAGAAGAGGAACAATCTTTGTTCAAACCCATCGAAGACGAGGCCAAAGCCCTCGACCGTCAGATAAGCATGGTATTCGATGTGTCTAACCATTCGGAAAAGACCATAAGCCGCATTGCAAATAAGAGTGATTATGACTTTGTGCTGATCGGTAGTAGAGGAAATTTCCAACTCGACAAGGGGCTGCTCAGTTGTTTTCTTGGCTTCTCTCGTCGCATATCGCGATTCGCCAATAAAAGACGTTTCCCCGTATCTCCCTTCGAAGACAGAACACGCTATCTGCTGTCGAAGGTGGATGCTCAGGTCGGAATCTTTATCGACAAGGGTGTTGAAGATATAGAAAATATCTTTGTACCTATCCTCGATGACGACGATATATACATGGGTGATTTCTTGCTGAAGATAGCCGAAGGCAACCACATCACATTGTGGGATGATATACAGCTTACCGGCAAATCGTTAGAGTTTGTAACCTCTGTCAACGAGTTGAAAGACAATCATTCGTTCTTGTTGTGGGACATGCCTGTGGATGAGAATGTATTGGGGCGGAACGACCTCATTGTTATCAGTCTTCGCAGTTGGAGAGCCTTGAGGCGAAAAGATGCGGCACTGATCGAAAGAATGCCTTCGACCTTGATATTGACTACTCCGTAAGAAGATCGGTAAAAAAAAGTAGCACAATAAAGAGAATCGTCGCCAACCCTCCCTATCGTGCATACTTAGCAACCATGGGGATCTTTTATTAACCAATTAAATAACACTCAAAGCCTTCTCAAGATCGGCTTTGATATCTTCTATATTTTCTATTCCTACCGATATTCGCAACAGTCCGGGTTCTACTCCCGATGCTTTTTTGTCTTCGGGCGACAGCTGTTCGTGCGTTGTGGCAGCAGGATGTATTATCAGCGATTTGGCATCACCTACATTTGCCAAATGGCTCAATAGTTTCACATTGTCTATTACCTTATCTGCATTTTCAGGTTCTCCTTTTACCTTGAATGTGAGTACAGCTCCGGGTCCTTTTTGGAAATACTTCTTCGCCAGATCGTGATATTTACTGCTCTTCAATCCGGGATAATTCACATACTCTACTTTCGGATGTTTTTCGAGCCACTCGGCAAGAGCCTGTGTGTTCTGCACGTGGCGTTCGACACGCAACGACAAGGTTTCGAGCCCTTGCACCAATAAGAAGGAGTTGAACGGACTGATCGTGTTTCCCCAGTCGCGAAGCCCCTCTACACGGGCACGGATGTTGAATGCTATGTTTCCGAACGGACCGTTTGCCCCGAATACATCCCAGAAGACAAGACCGTGATAACTATCCGACGGTTCGGTGAAAGCCGGAAATTTGCCGTTGCCCCAGTTGAATGTCCCACTGTCGACAATAACACCGCCGATAGATGTTCCGTGTCCGCCGATCCATTTGGTAGCCGACTCCACCACTACCGATGCTCCGTGTTCGATAGGGCGGAACAGGTATCCACCGGCTCCGAATGTATTGTCTACGACGAGTGGAATATCATGTTTTTTTGCAATTTGTGCTATGGCATCAAAGTCAGGAATATTTAATTCCGGATTGCCTATTGTTTCCAAATAAATAGCTTTGGTGTTGTCATCTATCAGTTTCTCAAATTCGGCCGGATTGTCGTTTGGCGTAAAGCGAGCTTCGACACCCAAGCGTTTGAATTGTGATTTGAACTGGTTGTATGTTCCGCCATAGAGATGTGAAGTTGTAACAAAATTATCTCCTACCTGCAAAATGTTGTTCAAGGCAATGAACTGAGCCGATTGCCCCGACGAAGTTGCCAATCCGGAAACACCACCTTCGAGTGCGGCTACACGTTTTTCGAAAACGTCTGTTGTTGGGTTCTGCAAACGGGTGTATATGTTTCCGAATTTGCGCAGCCCGAAAAGGTCTGCACCATCTTTGGCATCTTCAAACACATAGGATGATGTCTGATATATAGGTAATGCTCTGGCATGAGTCGTTTTATCTACTTCTTGTCCGGCATGTACTTGTAATGTTTCAAATTTTAAATTGCTCATAATATTGTTGTTTTTATTGTTATCTATTCTTATTTAAATTCTAAAAAAAAAGAGTATAGGAGTGGTATTGTACTATATAGATTATAGTAAGTATATCGAAAACGAATCGAATGAATCAAGAGAGGGGTGTCAACGTGCTGTGGTCAGCACATTCGGAATGGGGTAGACAACATTCCGCAACACTCCTGCGTCGGCATCAATCCGAAAGGAGAAGTCTGTTTTGCTATGTGGAATAATGTTGTCATAAATACTTTGTTGTTTATGATGTAAAGATATATTGTCTTCTTGGGTCTCGAAATACCATAAATACGGTATTTTTTTTCGGCAGTAAAAGAAAATAAAAGGGGAGTTGTAAATCTATCCGCAAACTCCCCTTCAACACAATGAAAATTTACAGCGGATATTCTTCAAATGCATATAATACGGTAGACAAGTAGCGTTCGCCTGTGTCAGGCAACAAAACTACGATATTTTTTCCTTTATATTCGGGTTTCTTGGCAAGTTGAAGTGCGGCAAATGTAGCAGCACCTGATGAGATGCCGACAAGCAAACCTTCTTTTTGTGCCAACTCGCGACCGGTGCGAATAGCGTCGTCGTTGCTCACGCCTATCACCTCATCTACAACCGAGGCATCGTATGTCTTAGGCACAAAGCCTGCTCCAATTCCTTGTATTTTGTGCGCTCCGGGAGCTCCTCCCGCGAGAACCGGAGAGTCGGTCGGTTCTACCGCTACGATCTTGATTCTTGGGTTGCGTTTTTTCAACACTTCACCTACTCCGCTTATTGTGCCGCCTGTTCCCACTCCGGCGATGAACACATCTACCTGTCCGTCTGTGTCTCTCCAGATTTCTTCTGCCGTTGTTTTCTTATGAATAGCCGGATTTGCCGGATTTGTAAATTGCTGCAAGATGATCGCTTTCGGGTTTTCTTGTTGCAAAGCTTCGGCTTTAGCTATCGCGCCTTTCATGCCTTCGGCTCCGGGAGTAAGGACGATGTTTGCACCCAATGCTTTCAGCAGGTTGCGTCGCTCTATGCTCATCGTTTCGGGCATTGTGAGGGTTAGCTTATATCCTTTCGATGCTGACACGAACGCAAGACCGACACCCGTATTTCCACTTGTAGGCTCAATGATTTCACCTTCGGGTTTTAACTTGCCCGATGCTTCGGCATCCTCAATCATTGCAAACGCAATACGATCTTTAACGCTCGATGCGGGGTTGAAGTATTCCAGTTTTGCTATAATATGCGCATCTACACCTTTACTTTTGTTGAAGTTAGACAGTTCGAGAAGGGGGGTGTTCCCAATCAGGTCGGTCAGTTTCTTGGCTATCTTTGTCATGACAATTATATTTTAGTTTGTTTCAATTATTCTCTTGTGCAAAGTAACAAATAGTTTTGAATATATGAAATCACTATTACGAGGCATTTTTGTACCACGAACATGGTATTCTGAATAAACAATTTAAATTCAAAAAAAGCGTTAATAATAAAGGGTATGAAAAACATTAATACTAAATTCGTATCCTGTAAGACTAAACAAATAGTGATGCACTTCTGTTTATTGTCTGACAGCTATTGAGTAAGTACTTAGACCTATACCGAAATAAAGAAATGAGCATCGAGAACCTGTACGAGATATTTAAAAAATATCCGGAAATCACGACCGACACAAGAAAATGCACTTCCGGATCTATTTTCTTTGCATTGAAAGGTGCAAACTTTAATGGAAACCAATATGCGGCTAAAGCAATAGAACTTGGATGCAGCTATGCGGTAGTTGACGAGCAAGAATATGCTACATTGCCCAACATTATTCTTGTCGACAATTCGCTGAAAACACTGCAAGAGTTGGCGACGTTTCATCGGCGTAAATTCAAGATACCGGTAATTGCCATAACCGGCACAAACGGCAAGACCACCACCAAAGAATTGGTTACATCCGTCCTGTCTCAAGAGCATAATATAATATCCACGCAAGGCAATTTTAACAACCATATAGGAGTTCCCCTCACGTTGCTGAAGATGACCAAGAAGCATGAGATCGCCATCATAGAGATGGGAGCTAACCACAGAGGCGAAATCGAATCGCTGTGCGAAATTGCTCAACCCGACTTTGGACTTATAACCAATATCGGGCATGCACACATAGAGGGTTTCGGCTCTTTTGAAAACATAGTGAAGGCTAAAGGCGAGCTGTACGACTATATCCGCTACACGGAAGGGAAAGTGTTTGTAAACTACGACAATCCTGTCCTTCGCGACATGGCGGATGGTCTCACAGCACTCTATTATGGCACGGAAGGAAAGAGCCATGACTTTGTAACCGGAGAATTTGTGTCGGCAAATCCATACCTCGAATTCAGATGGAAATTCGTATCTACATATCACACAATCAAGACGCACCTGATCGGCGGATATAACCTTGCCAATGCTATGGCGGCTATCGCAATAGGAAAATATTTCGGCATCAAGGGAAAGCTTATCTCGAAAGCATTAGAGGAATATGAGCCGACAAACAACCGTTCGCAGCTCAAAGACTCGGAAAGAAATATGTTAATCGTAGATGCATACAACGCCAATCCGACAAGCATGCTTGCAGCTTTAGAAAATTTCAGTCAAATGGAAGTCAGCAAGAAGACGCTGATACTGGGCGACATGAAGGAGTTGGGCATCGATTCTATTGCCGAGCATCAGAAGATTGTGAACTATATCGAAGATCAAGCCTTCAAAAATGTATTGCTCGTAGGCGAAGAATTTAATCACACGAAGAATAACTTTCATTGTTTCGCAACATTAGACGAGCTGAAAGATTATCTCAGCAAGAACCCTGTAACAGACAGCTATGTGTTGCTGAAAGGTTCGCGCAGCATGAGATTGGAAGACTGTGTCGAGCTGCTCTGATCGGAGCAACGCGTATCAAAAAAAGAACACGCAGAATTACTCTATCAAGTTTAGAGTAAGAGACTTATAACCATACCAGATGAAGAAAAACATACTGACCTTATTATTGCTTGTCCTTATCGGCAATCTTTGTGCCCAATCTCAATATGGAAGAGGATATCCCGAGAAAGAACCGGCAAACCTGTTTGACAAATTCGCCAAACCACCCAAAGGCTACGGCAATGTTCCTTTCTACTGGTGGCAAGGCGATTCGCTATCTAAAGACCGATTGAAGGCGCAATTAGAAATCCTTTCCGAAGCAGCAATAGACGGCTTTGCGGTCAGTTATGCCCACACCGACCCACGAGTGGATACGGAAATGGCGAAGAACGGTTATGGCTTTGCCGGAAATACCGAGCCCGGAGCACCCAAAATATTCTCTGAAGAATGGTGGGATATTTGGAAATGGTATTCGGCAGAATGCGCAAAATATGGCTTCGGAGTGGGTATGGATGACTATACATTCGGCTGGCCCAATAACGGATATTTCCCCGATAAAATAAGAGATTCGGAAAAGATAAAAAATTATCAAGGGAATCTGAAAATAGATGTCATCGAAGTGGAATCGTCAGGTACGGTTGAACGAAAAGTTCCCGAACATTTCCTTTCGGCTGTGGCATGGCCCGGAGGCATCGATCTGAACAAGCATATCCAAAACGGTGTATTGACATGGACGGCTCCTGCCGACCGTGGGTACAAGGTTTACATCATCGGCACCGGCACCGGTTTCGCCATTCATCCCGATCATGGGGATATGTTGGTTGACTCCTATTTCAAAGATTTCGAAAAAAGACTGACCCCCGAAGAATTTCAAGGACAGAATTATTTTTTCCAAGATGAACTTACCTATCCGCTCACGATGCTAAGCTGGGCAGACGATTTCAGAGAAGAATTTCTTGCCCGAAAGAATTATGATATTATGCCCTATCTGCCGGCTCTCATTGACTACATAGGAGCAGAGACACCAAAGGTAAGACTTGATT